>NZ_DALYOQ010000073.1:8505-26767 GCF_031974595.1 Pantoea sp. CTOTU46764
ATAGCCAGCCGCTCTATCGCTTTGCCGACTTCAACGCCGGTTGGTACGCCAGCCGCAACGCGGCATTCCAGGCGGCGATTGCGCGCGCCAGCGGCATCAAGCTGGAACTTGATGGCGATTTGATTATGTATGGCAGCGAGCAGGCCAGCTCCACCGAATTGGCGGTGCGCAGCCTGAGCAAGCAGCTGGATATGAGCAATCGTGAAATCCGCCGCGATTTGGAGAAGGGCGACACTGAAGATTTTGCCAAAAGCACGCTGTGGAAGCAGACCTTTATTCTTGCCGATAAGATGGCCGGAAAACGTCTGCCGCGCGAAATGCTGCCGGGCATCAAGCTGGAGAGCCCGAAAATCACCCGCAATCTCACCACCGCGTGGTTTGCCCAGCGCGTTAATGGCCGCTATCAACAGTGCTTGACGCGCCGTTGACGCAAACGGGTGTACACTCCACACTTACAGAGTTTGTCTAACATTTAATGAGGCGCTTCATGGATCGATATCCACGTAATGATTCAATCGTGCAGCAGGCATCCACCTCGCTGCAGACCTACATGGCGCAGGTGTATGGCTGGATGACCTGTGGCTTGCTGCTCACCGCGTTTGTTTCGTGGTTTGCTGCCCGTACACCTGCAGTAATGGAATTGGTGTTTGCTAACCGTATCACTTTCTTTGGTCTGATCATCGCGCAACTGGCGCTGGTGTTTGTGCTGTCTGGCATGGTGCAACGCATGAGCGGCGCAGTGGCTACCGCGCTGTTTATGCTCTATTCGGCGCTGACCGGTCTGACAATGGCGAGTATTTTCCTCGTTTACACTTACTCATCCATCGCCAGCACCTTCTTCGTGACGGCCGGGATGTTCGGTGCCATGAGCTTCTACGGTTACACCACCAAGCGCGACCTGAGCCGTTTTGGCAGCCTGCTGTTTATGGCGCTGATCGGTATTTTGCTGGCGTCGCTGGTGAACTTCTGGCTGAAAAGCCCGGCGCTGATGTGGGCGATTACCTATATCGGCGTGGTGGTGTTTGTTGGCTTAACCGCCTATGACACGCAGAGGCTGAAGGCGATTGGCGAGAACATCAACGTCAATGACAAAGAGAACCTGCGTCGCGCCTCAATCATGGGCGCGTTAACGCTGTATCTCGACTTTATCAACCTGTTCCTGATGCTGCTGCGCATCTTCGGCAACCGCCGCTAAACCACGCACCAAACTGTTCCCTCACCCGCGTGCGGTCTGCACCAATCCGTCCCCTCTCCCGCCTGCGGGAGAGGGCCAGGGTGAGGGGAAACCCGCACAGAACTAACGCGAAACCGATTTCTCCATCTTCTGCTCATTCTTCTGCCGCAAATGCTTCGCACGACTCTCCAGCCACAAATAGAGCACCAGCGCCACCAACAGCGGCAGGATAAAGTAGAGCACGCGATAAGCCAGCAGCGCCGCGATAATGCTGCCGTGCGAGGCATGTTGCCCACTCAGCAGCGCCAAAAATACCGCCTCCAGCACGCCAATCCCGGCCGGAATATGAATAATCACGCCCGCGATACTGCTGATCAACAGCACGCCCAGCACGATGGGATAATCCACCTGACGCGCCAGCAGCAGCCAGATAATCATGCCCATTACCATCCAGTTGGCGCAGGATACGGCAAACTGGAACAGCGCCATGCGCAGCGAAGGCAGCTGTAGATGCTGGCCTTTTACCGTCCAGCGGCGCTTCTTCGCGAAGGCGCACGCCCACAAATAGACGGCCACCATCACCAGCAGCACCGCGCCAATAATGCGCAGGGTGGTTTCGCCAATGAACCAACCAGAAGGAATTGGCACCATGCCCGCCGCAAACACCACGCCGGCCAGCAGAATGTAGCCAAGCCAGTTGGTGGCGATGCTCAGCGAGAAGATGCGTGTAATGGTGTTGCCCGGCAAACCGAGACGCGAGTAGAGCCGATAACGCATCGCCACGCCGCCAACCCAGGTGCTGAGCGTCAGGTTGAAGGCATAGCAGATAAACGACACCAGCATCACCTGACGTTTCGCCAGCTTATGGCCGCAGTAGGCGCGTCCAATCAGGTCGTAAAGGCCGTAAGTCAGATAACTCACCACCACCAGCGCGGCGGCGCTCAGCACTACATAGCGGTTGTAGCCGACGATCACTGTATAAACGTCTTCCCAGTTCACCTTGCGCGCATACACCACCAGCAGCACAATCACCGCGATAAAAAACAGCCAGGTGAGGATTTTCTTCGCCAGTTGCCAGCGCGGATTCTTTTTCGACATTAGGGTTTCGCTCCTGAATTATCGGCTTCAACCCGATCCTGGGTTTCCATTTCAGGCTGCACCGGCGGCGCAACCTGCGACAAGCGCGGGGTATGCGCAGGCAACCAACCGGCGATGGCCGGGAAGTGGCGTAAAAAGTGAAACACAATCACGCCTTTGGTCAGCTGCCACCAGTTGCGCGGCGGCAGCTTGTCATCTTCCACGCGCACACAGTCCTGCTGAATCAGCAGCTCCAGATTGTCGCGCAGCGTCTGATTGAAGGCGCGATCGTGTACCATCAAATTGGCTTCGAGATTGAGGGATAAACTCAGCGGATCGAGGTTGCTGGAACCGACCGTGGACCACTGCTGATCCTGCACCGCAATTTTGCCGTGCAGCGGGCGGCGGCAGTATTCATACACTTCTACGCCACCATCGACCAAATAGTTGTACAGCAACTCGGCCCCAACTTTAACGATCGGCATATCGGGTTCGCCCTGCACAATCAGCCTGACGCGCACGCCGCGCTGTGCCGCGCTGCGCATTTCGCGCAGCAGACGATAGCCGGGAAAGAAGTAGGCGTTGGCGATGATCACATCCTTCTGGGCTTTGCGCAGCATGGCGAGATAGTGCTGCTCAATGTCGTCACGGTGTTCGTCGTTATCGCGATAAACAAACAGCACCTGCGCTTCACCGGGCATGACGTTGACCGCTGGGCGGTGGGAACGCGCACCCCACCAGCGCCGCGTGTGCTGTTCGCTGCCCATCTGTTGCTGCACGTATTGGGCAATATCCAGCACCACCGGACCTTTCACCTCCACCGCATAATCCTGCTTGGCTTCTGCACCGAAATCGATGTTGTGTTCAGCGGAGAAGTTGATGCCGCCGACAAAGGCGATCGCTTCATCAATCACCACAATTTTGCGGTGCAGGCGACGAAACACGTTAGTGCGCATACCGAGCACCAGCGGACGCGGATCGTAATAGATAAAACGCACGCCAGCGGCGGTCAGGCTATCGACAAAGCGATCGGATAGATCCGGCGAGCCGTAGCCATCGACCATCACTTCAACTTTCACCCCGCGCTGCGCTGCGTGCAGCAGAGCTTCGTGCAGGTCGTTGCCCACTTCATCCTCAAACAGGATAAAGGTTTCCAGCAGCAGCGTGCGTTCGGCACGCTGAATCGCGCCCCACACGCGCGGGAAAAATTCGTCACCGTTCTCAAGCAAACGGAGCTGATTACCGTCGCGCCAATTGAAACTCATAGGAAAATCTCCACCGCTAATGGCGCATGATCGGACAGGTGTGACCAGGGTTTAACCGGCAGCGCCCACGGCTTACTGACCGTAGCGTTGCGGATGTAGATACGATCAAGCCTCAACAACGGAAAACGTGCCGGAAAAGTGCGGGCTGGGCGGCCAGTTTTGATACTGAACACTTCCTCTAAGCCCACCGCGCGCTTGAGAAAGCGATTGGCGCTGACCTGCCAGTCATTAAAATCACCGGCCACCACCAAGGGCGCATCGGGCGGCAGCGTATCGATGAAGTCGCACATCATCTTCATCTGCGCCTGGCGATGTTTCTCTTTCAGACCCAGATGCACGCAGAACACATGCAGCGGCTCAGCACGATCCGGCAGGCGAATTTGGCAGTGCAACATGCCGCGCTTTTCACTTCCGGCGACGGAAATATCGCGGTTTTCATATTCAACGATGGGAAATCGTGACAATATCGCGTTCCCGTGATGTCCCTCGGGATAAACGGCGTTGCGGCCATAGGCGAAATCGTTCCACATGGTATCGGCCAGAAACTCGTAATGTGAGGTTTCCGGCCAGTTTTCGATGTTCAGCGAATGGATGGCGTGGGTGCCCATCACCTCTTGCAGGAAGACGATATCCGCCGATGTGGCGCGGACTGCGTCGCGCAATTCCGGCAGGATAAAGCGGCGATTAAAGCTGGTGAACCCCTTGTGGGTATTGATCGTCAGGACTTTAAATGAAAATCCTTGCGTATTTTGTGGCATACTTCGACGCGCTCCTTTTCATCATCAACAGCACAAAGTGTAGTCTTTGTCACAAATGGATGGTGTTAAGGGCAGAAAATTAGGGCGTAATCCGAAATTTGCTTTACATTGAGGACGTTCGTCTGGCCTCCAGCCAGATACACTTGGGCGACCTGTTGGGTCTGCCAGGAGAAGAGAATGAAATGGTCTAATCGTGTTCAGATTGTTACCGGACAAACCTGTTTGCACATTGCAATGCACCTGCTGGTGATTGCCGCGCTGGTTTGGGGCTGGAAACATAGGGCGCTGGTTGAAGTGAGCAGTACCCTGGTGGCAGCTTATGCGGTGGTATTCATTACCATGCTGGTCATGCAGCGTAGTGCCCGTTTACGTAGAATGGGTGATTCCCTCGAAGAGGTGACCACCACGTACTACTTTGGCGCAGCGATGTTAACACTGTTCCTGATCTCCCGCTTTATCCACAACAACCTGCTGATTGGTATTCTCGGCGTGGTGATGTTGGTGGGACCGGCGCTGGTATCACTGCTGGCGAAAGAGCCGGTCCAGCGCATCGAGAAGAAGCGCAGTTGATTGATTAGGGACCGCAACCCTGCGGACCTGACAAAAAGGAGCCGAATGCGGCTCCTTTTTTTATGGATGCTGTACGCGCGGAAAGCTGCTAAACTCGCGCCCTTACGCATGGTAGTTTGTGCCCTTTTCACACGTGAGCCTCGCGCTTGCGTCATATCCCTCCTGAAAACTACATCGCCCACGGCGATCAGGACGGTTCGGAGTAATACACCTGCATGTCATTTGACTCTCTCGGCTTAAGTGCCGATATTTTGCGTGCGGTAGCAGAACAAGGCTACCAAGAGCCGACGCCGATTCAGCGTCAGGCAATTCCTGTGGTGCTGGCTGGTCGTGACCTGCTGGCGAGCGCCCAAACCGGCACCGGTAAAACCGCCGGCTTTACGCTGCCATTGCTGCAGCGTCTGACTGCAAAACCGTCCACGGCGCGTGGCCGCCGTCCGGTGCGTGCTTTAATCCTGACCCCGACCCGCGAACTGGCGGCTCAGGTTGGCGAGAACGTGCGTGAGTACAGCCAATATCTCGATATCCGTTCGCTGGTGGTATTTGGCGGCGTGAGCATCAACCCGCAGATGATGAAACTGCGCGGCGGCGTTGACGTATTGGTGGCAACACCGGGCCGTCTGCTCGATCTGGCACACCAGAACGCGGTTGATCTGTCACAGGTTGAAATCCTTGTGCTGGATGAAGCGGACCGTATGCTCGACATGGGCTTCATCCACGACATCCGTCGCGTGCTGGCGCGTCTGCCTGCTAAGCGTCAGAACCTGCTGTTCTCGGCCACCTTCTCTGACGAGATCAAAACGCTGGCGGAAAAATTGCTCACCAACCCAGAACAGGTTGAAGTGGCGCGTCGTAACACCGCATCTGAGCAGGTTTCTCAGCAAGTGCACTTCGTGGATAAGAAGCGCAAGCGGGAACTGCTGTCGCTGATGATTGGCCGTGATAACTGGCAGCAAGTGCTGGTGTTCACCCGTACCAAACACGGCGCTAACCATCTGGCTGAGCAGCTGAACAAAGACGGCATCACCGCCGCCGCGATCCACGGCAACAAGAGCCAGGGCGCGCGTACCCGTGCATTGGCTGACTTCAAATCTGGCGGCATTCGCGTGTTGGTTGCCACCGACATCGCGGCGCGTGGCCTGGATATCGAAGAGCTGCCACACGTGGTGAACTACGAGCTGCCAAACGTGGCGGAAGATTACGTGCACCGTATCGGTCGTACCGGCCGTGCGGCTGCTACCGGCGCGGCACTGTCGCTGGTGTGTGTGGATGAACACAAACTGCTGCGTGACATTGAGCGTCTGTTGAAGCGTGAAATCCCGCGCATCGAGCTGCCTGGTTTCGAAGTCGATCCAAGCATCAAAGCCGAGCCCATCCAGAACGGTCGTCAGCAGCAGGGCGGCGGTCGCGGCCAAGGTGGACGTGGTCAAGGCCAGGGTCGCGGACAGGGCGGCAACGTCTCTCGTCCACACAGCGGCAATGCACCACGTCCGCAGGGTGAAGCGCGTCCAGCGCGTCGTCCAGCGCAGGGCGCAAGCCAGGCCGCGCCAGCCGCCAACAGCGGTCGTCGTCGTCCGGCACCAAAGAAAACCGGGAACGCTTAACGTCATGAGGGTTTTGCTGGCACCGATGGAGGGCGTGCTCGATTCGCTGGTGCGTGAGCTGCTCTCCGGGGTTAATGATTATGACTTATGCGTGACCGAGTTTTTGCGCGTAGTCGATCAGCTGCTGCCGGTAAAATCCTTTTATCGTTTGTGTCCTGAGCTGCATAACCACAGCCGCACGCCGTCAGGCACGCGGGTGCGCATGCAGCTGCTCGGGCAATATCCCGAATGGCTGGCAGAGAACGCCGCGCGCGCGGTGGAACTCGGTTCCTGGGGCGTCGATCTCAACTGCGGCTGTCCGTCGAAGCTGGTAAACGGCAGCGGCGGCGGCGCCACCTTGCTGAAAGATCCCGAACTGATCTATCGCGGCGCGAAAGCGATGCGTGAAGCGGTGCCGGATCATCTGCCGGTGACGGTGAAAGTGCGCCTTGGCTGGGATTCCGGCGATCGTCGCTTTGAGATCGCCGATGCGGTGCAGCAAGCCGGTGCCAGCGAATTGGTGGTGCACGGCCGTACCAAAGAAGATGGCTATCGCGCCGAAAGCATTAACTGGCAGGCGATTGGCGAAATCCGCCAGCGTCTACGCATTCCGGTGATCGCCAACGGTGAAATCTGGAACTGGCAGGATGCGCAGGATTGCATGCGTATTACCGGCTGTGATGCGGTGATGATTGGGCGCGGTGCGCTCAACGTGCCGAATCTGGCGCGCGTGGTGAAGTACAACGAAGCGCCGATGCCCTGGCCTGATGTGGTCGCATTGTTGCTGAAGTACACTCAGCTGGAAAAGCAGGGCGATACCGGCATGTATCACGTGGCGCGCATCAAGCAGTGGCTTGGCTACCTGCGCAAGGCGTATCATCAAGCCGACGGCTTATTCAGCGAAGTCCGCACCCTCAAAGTCTCCGCCGACATCGCCACCGCAATCGAGCGCCATGCCGCAGCATTAATCAAATCCTCGTAGGGTCGCCATTCATGGCGACCTTGTCATTTGTCGGGTACGATTCATGGCGACCTTCTCATACAAGTGCATATAAACTTTATAACTAAAAAATCCGCGATCTCTTAGCACGCTAAGGTTATAGTTGTCGTTCAATTTCATCATCATGCCCGACGCCACCTTCCATGTCTGACGCCGCTGTACTGAGTAACGCTCAGTTAAATAAACGTATTCTCTCCGTCATTGTCTTCACCTTCTTTTGCTACCTTTCGGTGGGTTTGCCGCTCGCGGTGCTGCCGGGATTCGTGAATAACCAGCTTGGATTCAGCTCATTCATCGCCGGATTGATCATCAGCCTGCAGTACTTCGCCACGCTGTTAAGTCGCCCGCACTCCGGTCGTCTGGCGGATCGCTACGGTCCAAAACGCGTGGTGATGATGGGATTGGTGTTCTGCGGCATGAGCGGCGTGTTATCGATTATCGCCGCGCTGTGCAGCGATATGCCGCTGCTAAGCCTGGCGCTGCTGGCGGCGGGGCGCTTGTTCCTCGGCGTCGGTGAAAGCTTCAGCAGCACCGGATCGACGCTGTGGGGCATGAACATTGTCGGCCCGCTGCAAACCGCGCGCGTGATCTCGTGGAACGGCGTGGCGACCTATTTCGCCATGGCGATTGGTGCGCCGCTTGGCGTGCTGCTTAATCAGTGGTTTGGCATCAGCGGCTTTGCCGGTTTGGTGGCGATCATGGGCGTTGCCGGATTCTGGATGGCGAGCTGCAAAGCGGGCGTCAGCGTTACCGCCGGCGTGCGCATTCCGTTTCATCGCGTGGTCAGTCGCGTGTGGATGTTTGGCCTGGCGCTCGGTTTTGGCACCATCGGCTTCGGCGTAATCTCCACCTTTATCACCCTCTATTTCGCCAGCCGCGACTGGAGCGGAGCCGCGTTCGCGCTGACGCTGTTCAGCCTTGGCTTTGTGATTGTGCGCCTCGGTTTTGGTCGTTACATCACGCGTTTTGGTGGCCTGAAAGTGGCGCTGGTGTCGTTTGTGCTGGAGTGTGCCGGATTGCTGCTGATTTGGCAGGCCGACAGTATCTGGCTGGTGGATTTGGGCGCGTTCCTTACCGGCGGCGGTTTCTCGCTGGTGTTCCCGGCGCTGGGCGTGGAAGCGGTGAAGCGCGTACAACAGCAGGATCAGGGTTCGGCGCTCGGCACCTATTCGGCGTTTCTTGATTTAGGGCTGGGATTAACTGGGCCGGTAGCGGGCTTGCTGATGGGTCATTGGGGCATGCAATCGGTCTATCTGGCGGCAGCGCTGATGGTGTTGGGCGCGTTTATGATTACGCTGCGCCTGCACCAGCAGCACCGCAGCCAGACGGCCGCGCAAGCGCTTTAGTATTTCTCCGGCACCACCATGTGCTCGGGTACCGGTGCGCGGCGATAGTCTTCAGAACGTTCGCGCGGCGGTAACATAATCGGTTTGGCTTCGCTCTCTTCGTACGGCATCTGCTGCAGCAAATGGCTGATGCAGTTAAGGCGCGCGCGTTTCTTGTCCACGCCTTGCACCACCCACCACGGTGCTTCGGGGATGTTGGTGCGCTCCAGCATCTCCTCTTTCGCCTCGGTGTAATCTTCCCAGCGACGACGGCTTTCGAGATCCATCGGGCTCAGCTTCCACTGTTTAAGCGGATCGTGAATACGGCTGAGGAAGCGCAGCTCCTGCTCCTCATCGGTGATCGAGAACCAGTATTTGATGATCTGGATGCCGCTGCGCGTCAGCATTTTTTCAAACTCCGGCACGCTGCGGTAAAACTCTTCCACTTCATCTTCGTTGCAGAAACCCATCACGCGCTCAACGCCCGCGCGGTTATACCAGCTGCGGTCAAACATCACGATCTCACCGGCGGCCGGCAGATGGGCGATATAGCGCTGAAAATACCACTGCGTTTTCTCGCGATCGTTAGGCGCGGGCAGAGCGGCTACGCGACAGGTGCGCGGATTGAGGCGCTGGGTGATGCGTTTGATGACGCCGCCTTTCCCCGCCGCATCGCGCCCTTCAAACAGAATCACCACGCGATGTCCGGTGCGCATCACCCAATCCTGCAGTTTCACCAGCTCGCCTTGCAGATGCAGCAGTTCGCGGAAATAGCGGCGACGAAAGGCTTTATCGTCATCCGCCTGCGGCTCGCCGCTGTCATTAAAACGCAGGTCATCCAGCTCCATCTCCAGCTCTTCGTCGTAGCTGTCGTAAAACTCCTGCAGCAGACGCTGATTAAAGGTCTCGCTGTGGAAGCTATTGTCGTGAGTCGCCATCATTTTCTCCCGTTACAGGTGGATAAACAGGGCGTAAAGGAGCCCCGAAAGTAAAACAGAAACCGGCAGCGTCAGCACCCACGCCATCGCCAGATTGCGAATGGTGGAAAGTTGCAAACCTGAACGGTTGGCGGCCATCGATCCGGCGACGCCCGAAGAGAGCACATGCGTGGTGGAAACCGGCAGGCCAAACACATCCGCCGCGCCAATGGTCGCCATTGCCACCAGTTCGGCGCTGGCCCCTTGCGCGTAGGTGAGATGGGTTTTACCGATGCGTTCGCCCACCGTGACCACAATGCGACGCCAGCCAACCATGGTGCCGAGGCCCAGCGCTATCGCCACCACCACTTTCACCCACATCGGGATAAAGCGCGTCGCGGCATCCAGCTCTTTCTTCACCGCCGCCAGGTTGCGTGCGGTCTCTTCCGGCAGCGTCACTTTGGCATTTTGCAGATGCTTGATGGTTTCCGATGCCAGATACATGTCGTTTCGCGTGTTAGTCACCGCCTGCGCCGGAATATTCTCCACCGCGCCGTAGCGGCGAATCTGATCGCCAATATCGCCGAGCATCATGCCGAGCGCCGGTATCACTTGCGGGCGATTTTGGTTGGTGCGCACGAATTCGGTCAGCACTTCACGCGGTGCGGGCATGGCGGCGGGCGCCGGTTGCAGCATCAGCAGCTGCTGTTCCGTCACCTGAGTTAAGGCGGCGACGCGCGGAATCTGTTCCGGCGGCAGCGAGCGGTTCAGCGCATAGGCAATCGGCATGGTGCCGACCAGAATCAACATGATTAAGCCCATGCCTTTTTGGCCGTCATTCGAGCCATGCGCGAAAGAGACGCCAGTGCAGGTGAGGATCAGCAAGCCGCGAATCCATACCGGCGGCGGCTGATTGCCCTTCGGCGCTTCATACAGCTGGCGATTGCGGATAAAGGCTTTCATCGCCAGCAGCAGCAGGGCGGCACAGACGAAGCCAACAATCGGCGACAGCAGCAGCGCGTAACCGACTTTAATCGCCTGATCCCAATCCACGCCGCTGGTGCCGCTGCGGCCATGCAGCAAGGCGTTCGCCACGCCGACGCCAATGATCGAACCGATCAACGTATGCGAAGAGGAGGCCGGCAAACCGAAATACCAGGTGCCGAGGTTCCAGATAATCGCCGAGAACAGCAGCGCATACACCATGGCGAAGCCGTGGCCGCTGCCCGCCTGCAGAATCAGCTCCACCGGCAACAGCGAGATAATGCCGAACGCCACCACGCCGCTGGAGAGCAGCACGCCCAAAAAGTTACAGAAACCGGACCACATCACCGCCACGCCCGGCGACAGCGAATGGGTGTAGATCACCGTAGCCACGGCGTTGGCGGTATCGTGGAAACCGTTCACAAATTCAAAGCCGAGCGCGATGATCAGCGCCACGCCAAGCAGTACGAACGGCGTATAACTGGTGACCGGCGCGCCGGTCTCTTCCAC
Organism: Pantoea sp. CTOTU46764; assembly: GCF_031974595.1. Taxonomy (NCBI): domain Bacteria; kingdom Pseudomonadati; phylum Pseudomonadota; class Gammaproteobacteria; order Enterobacterales; family Erwiniaceae; genus Pantoea; species Pantoea sp. CTOTU46764. The sequence continues at coordinate 19,669 of NZ_DALYOQ010000073.1, forward strand.
GTCATTAAACAGGTTAATGCCGGCATACATCAGGCCAGCAATCAGCAACAGTACAAAGATCAGGCGTGAGGCTGGACCGTTGCCGCGGTTAAGGTTCGGGCGTCCGCTGTGGGACGAGGAGGTCGATGCAGGTAAACTGTTTTCAGCCATAAAACACCTCAGTGTTAAATCACGATGCTCGAACGGCATCCGTTACTGGCAGTGTGATACGTGGTTTGTATGACAGAATGATGATGGCGATCACGCTGTGTCATCGTGCTGCAACAAAGCTGTCGCACGCTATGGATCTGACCGCTGCGGAATGACCTGCTAATGCTCCAGCCCGTGCTACCACTCGCCTCGCTGCCGGACTTCAACAATGAAGTCGCCGGATTGATTCACGGTTATCTGTTTACCCCCGCGTCGCCGCCCCAGCGCCTCAATGCGCGTGAAGCGGCCCAGCTGGCGCAGCAGCAGCTGCCGGAGTCGTACTTTATCTGGCTGCACATCAACCTGAATCACGCGCGAGCAGAGCGTTGGGTTCAGGACCACTTTGGCGTAGACCACGACTTTTTCGATGAGATACATTCGGCTTCGCCGCGCACCCGTTTAGCCCATCAAAACGATGCGCTGTTGGCGGTGCTCAATGACGTGACTTTCAGTAAGGAGGAGCGCAGCACGCAGAACGCCACGCTGTGGATGTGGTGCTGCCCGCGAGTGGTGGTCACCGCGCGTTTTCGTCCGGTTGGCATGATTGAGCGCATGCATCAGCAGATGGATCGCCTGAAGTTCGCCGAGCCGGATGCGATGTTGCTATGGCTGCTCGGCGAGCAGGAAGCGCAGCTGGAGCAAGTGGTACGGCGATCCAGTCAGGCGGTGGATGCGATTGAAGAGCGGCTGCTGAGTGCGGCGATCAAAACCAATCGTCGTGAGCTGGGGCAGCTGCGCCGTATGCTGCTGCGTGTGCAGCGTTTGCTGGCACCGGAACCGGCGGCGCTGTTCCGCCTGTTGAATCGTCCGCCCAAATGGCTGAAGCGCGAACCGTTAGGCGAGCTGCGGATTTTTACTGAAGAGTTCAGCGTAGCATTGAATGATTTGGCGAGTTTGATGGAGCGGATTCGTTTGTTGCAGGAAGAGATCGCCGCGCGTTTGATGGAGCAGAGCAACCGCACGCTGTTTTTGCTGACGGTGATTACCGTACTGGCGCTGCCGATCAATATCGTGGCGGGATTTTTTGGTATGAATGTGGGCGGGATTCCGCTGGCGAATAATCCGCACGGTTTTTTGCTGCTGGTGTTGGTGGTGCTGGCGTTTACGCTGGTGGCGGGGTGGCTGGCGTTTCGACGACCGCGTGATTGATTTGGCCAGGTCGCCATAAATGGCGACCCTACAAAACCCGGAACGGACGCTTTCGCCATAAATGGCGATCTTGCCGTTTCCGTAGGGTCGCCATTCATGGCGACCTTCTTAATGCGCGCGCAAAAAAACCAGCCCGCAGGCTGGCTCTTCACATCTTCAACCGTGATTACAGGCTGGAGGTCGGCTGCGCCGCTGGCGCTGCACCGTTGATACCTTGCGGTGTCATTGGCTCTTCTTTCGGCAATGCGTCAGAAGACTCCTGAACCGGAACCGGTGCTGGCTGAACCTCGCCTGCTGGACCGTTAATCTTGATCGGCATACCGTTACGCGCCTGGATAGCGTTGTTGACCGCATCCTGGTTGGTGCTGGCATCGGCAATCACTTTGGTCACCGCGGAAGTCAGGTTAATCGGCACCACTTCGCGTGAGTTGAACTGCTCTTCGGTGGTCGACAGCGGATTGTGCACTTCCACATAACGCGAACCATCTGGCTCAACGGTGGCTTTCACCGGCTGATCGATGAACTGAACGCGCGTGCCAACCGGCACGTTGTCGAACAGCCATTTAATGTCGTCAGCACGCAGACGCACGCAGCCGTGGCTCACGCGCAGGCCGATACCGAAGTTGGCGTTAGTACCGTGAATCGCATACAGGCGGCCAATATACAGCGCGTGCAGACCCATCGGGTTATCCGGGCCAGCCGGGAACACCGCCGGAATGCTCTCGCCGCGTGCCGCATATTCTGCGTGCATCGCTTTGGTTGGCGTCCAGGTTGGGCCATCTTTCTTACGCTCAACCGCCGTTGTCCAGTTGATCGGCGTATCTTTACCCAGCTCGCCGATACCGATTGGCAGCACGACCACAGTTTTGGTGCCTTTCGGGTAGTAATAAAGACGCATCTCAGCGCTGTTGATCACGATGCCTTCACGCGGCGCGTCAGGCAGAATCAGTTGCTGTGGGATGATCATTTTAGTGCCAGCTTTCGGCAGATAAACGTCAACGCCCGGATTGGCTTCCAGCATGTTGCTGAGGCCCATCTGATACTGAGCAGCAAAGGCTTCCAGCGGAAGTTTGCTGTCATCAGGGACGGTGATTTCAATGTTTTCGCCGATCAGACGGCTGTTAGCCGGCGGCAGCGGATAGACTACTGCAAATGCCGACTGGCTGAACGCCGCCAGTGCGAGGGCGAGTGAAGCGAACGCGCGAATGCTCATTTTCATGTTTTTCAAGTCGTTATGGCCATGTTTCAGGCTTGTCAGTGTGTCGAATCCATCGTGGTCAGTATGACCCGCTGCGCATTATATGTGCATTGACGCATTGATGGAAATCAGGATTTTTACTGGCTGCAGATACTTTACGCAATTCCTTGTCTTTACCAGACAATTCTCTTGGATCCGCAGCCCAAAAAGTGAATTTTCACGGCTGCCACAGCGTCACTTCATTACTCAGTTTACGATTGAGGAAAAAAGCGGCACTGATTAAGGCCAGATGCGTCAACGCCTGCGGCATGTTACCCAAGGCTTCACCGTGCGAAGTGAACTCTTCGGCATACAGACCAAGCGGGTTGGCGTAACTCAGCAGCTTTTCAAACTCAAAATGCGCCTCATGTACGCGACCCGCACGCGCCAGACACTCCACATACCAGAATGAGCAGGCGGCAAAAGAGCCTTCTCCACCTTTTAAAGCATCGGCAGGCGTCTCGTGAATGTTATAGCGTCGAACTAAACCGTCGCTCACCAGATGCGTTTTAATCGCGTCCAGCGTCGAAATCCAGTCGGGATCGGTGGAGCTAACAAAGCGCACCAGCGGCATCAATAGCATCGACGCATCAAGAAATGTTCCGCCGCGCGTGGCGGTGAAATGGCCCAGTTCCGGGTTCCAGAAGTTCTGCCAGATATCATCGCGGATCTCGCTGCGCACCCGATCCCAGCGTTCGTACGGCATCGGCAATGAACGCTTCATGCCTAATCGCAGCGCGCGATCGAGCGCGACCCAACACATCAGGCGTGAATGCAGGAAATGCTCTGGTTCACCGCGCATCTCCCAGATGCCAGCATCGGGCTGATTCCAGTTTGCGCAGACGTAATCGATCATATCGGAGACGTACTTCCAGCCGCGATGTGAAATCGCTTCGCCATATTTGTTGGCGAGATAGATGGCATCCATTAGCTCACCGTAAATATCGAGCTGCGTCTGACGCCAGGCATCATTGCCGATGCGCACCGGACGTGAATTAGCGTAGCCAGAGAGATTGAGCAGCTCGGTTTCATGCAGCTCGGTGCCGCTGTCGAGGCGATACATCACCTGTAAGTGCGGCGTGTCGTCGTGGCTGTGCTCGACGCAGCGGCCGACCCACTTGGTGAAGTCACGCGCTTCTTCGGTGTAGCCGAGGCGCATCAGCGCGTACATGCTAAATGAGGCATCGCGGATCCACGAGGCACGATAATCCCAGTTGCGCTCGCCACCCAACTCTTCCGGTAAACCAAAGGTGGCGGCCGCGGCGATGGAACCGTGCTGATGCGAGGTGAGCAGCTTCAGCGCCAGCGCCGACCGCGTCACCATCTCCTGCCAGCGGCCGCGATAGGAACTGTGGCTGCTCCAGCGCCGCCAGTACTGGAGCGTGTCATGGAAACACTGTTCGGTGGCGATCCTGGCCACGTTGGCATCGTCATCGTTGCCAAAGACAAATTCAGCGGTTTCACCGGCTTTCAGGGTGAATTCCGCTACCGCGCTGTGATTTTCGCGCGTCATCACCACCGTAGCGCTCAGGCGCAACGTGGGTTGTCCGGGTGCCAGAAACGCAATGCCGCCGGGGCGCAGTTCGGTGGTGGTTTCGGCGCGGGCATAGTCATGGCGCGGGGCGCACAGCAGATGAAATTTTGCCGTACCGCGTACCATCTTCACGCGACGCACGATACGCGGCACTTTGCTGTGTTCATCGCAAATCGGCATGTAATCGGTGATCTCTGCCACGCCCGCGTCATCCAGCCAGCGGGTTTGCAGAATATTGGTATCCGGCAGGTAAAGCTGCTGCTGGCGGGCATGTTTCCAGTCCGGCGCGAGGGAGAAAAGGCCAGCCTCATCGCTGTCGAGCAGGGCGGCGAAAACCGACGGGCTATCGAGCTCCGGCCAGCATAAATAATCGATGGTGCCGTCATTCGCGATCAGGGCGCAGGTGCGTAAATCACCGATCACACCGTGGTCGTCTATTCTTCGTTTTATCTCGCTCATCGTGCCCCCTAATGCGTATGTAATTGTTAACTATAGACGAAACGGCAGATTCGGCGGCGCCGAGGCACAGAAGGATAACTTCTATACTGTTAAGACACCCTCAATCAGGAGAATGTTATGAGTTCAGGAAAACAGAAAGTCGCTGTGGTCACCGGATCCAGTTCTGGCATTGGTCGCAGCTGTGCGGTGATGCTGGCCGAAGCGGGCTATACGCTTGGCATCACCTGGAGTTCGGATGAAGAGGGCGCCCAGGAAACCGCACGCATGGTGGAGAGCCGTGGACAGCAGGCGCAGGTAAGGCAGGTTAATCTTGCCGATCCGCAAGCTGGCGCAAAGCAACTGGCGCAGCTGATCAACTCGCTGGGACGTATCGATGTACTGGTGAGCAATGCGGGCGTGATGACCAAAGCCGACTTTCTCGACGTCACCTTTGAAGATTGGCGCAAAGTGTTCAATGTGGATGTCGATGGCGCGTTTCTGTGCGGGCAGATTGCCGCGCGCCATATGGTGGATCAGGGCGACGGCGGACGCATCATCAACATCACCTCGGTGCATGAACACACGCCGCTGCCGGATGCCACCGCCTATACCGCCGCGAAACATGCGCTTGGTGGCCTGACCAAGTCGATGGCATTGAGTCTGTTGCCGCACCATATTCTGGTGAACGCGGTCGCGCCGGGCGCGATTGCCACCGCAATGAACGATATGAAAGATGATCAGCAAGGGCGACGTATGCCGGAAATCCCGATTGGGCGTCCCGGCGATACGCGCGAAGTGGCGAGTTTAGTGGCCTGGCTCTGTTCGGAGTGGGCAACCTATACCACCGGACAATCGTTTATTGTCGACGGTGGTTTTATGTTGGCCAATCCGCAGTTTAAGGGTTACCACCAATAATTAACCGGCGCGGCGGCGGTTCCAGTGGCGAATGATAAAGCGCAGGACAATGCCGAAAATCACCGCTGCCGCCAGCCACAATACCGGCTTGAGGTGCTGATCGATCTTGTGCAGCCAGGGCGCAACGATCTGTCCGGCGAAGTAGCCCAGCGAGACAAAGATCAGTGACCACAGCGCCGCGCCAATCACATTCAAAATAAAGAAGCGCAGCGGCTTGAGATGGCTGGTACCGATGATGATCGGCCCGACAATACGGAAGCCATACATAAAGCGCACGCCAATCACGAACATGCTGGGATGTTTGCGAATCAGCCGATTAGCTTTGCCGATAGTTTCCTGATGTTTACTGAAACGACGCAATATACGCGTGCCATAACGACGTCCCAGCCAGAACAGCAGCTGATCGCCAATAATGCCGCCGATCATCGCCGCTAGCACCACGCCGCTGAAGTGCAATAAGCCTTCATGCGCCGCCACCCCGCCCAACAGCGTGAACGTTTCCCCTTCGGCAATACAGCCAATCAGCAGCGCCAGATAACCATATTGGGTGATTAATCCATTGATATCGAGATGCAAATTATCCTCCCTGCAAAGTGTGAAATCGTTATTAGTGTATACCAGCGGCTTAATTTGTGTGGCGACCCGCAAAAACGGCGCTGACGATTATACTTGAGTTAACGCTGCCTCCGTTGATCAGGCCGTTAGCTGTAAGGGCAGCCCATCGCAGCAAAGGAGTAGATGTATGAATCATGTCTGGGGTTTACTGGCGCATCCAGGTCAGGAAATGCGCGATATTAAACAGGAAAATGAGAGCGTTTCGCACCATTACACCCATCATGTTCTGTTAATGGCGGCGATCCCGGTGATCTGCGCCTTTATCGGGACTACGCAACTGGGCTGGAATCTGGGCGAAGGGCAATTCGTACAACTCAATCTACTGACCGGTATCGGTCTCGGCATTCTGTTCTATCTGATTATTCTCGGCGGCGTGGCGGTAATGGGGCGGGTGATCCACTGGATGGCACGTAACTACCCGCAGCGTCCTAGCCTGCAGCGCTGCACGGTGTTTGCCGGCTATGTGGCAACGCCGCTGTTCCTCAGCGGGCTGGTGGCGCTCTATCCATTAGTGTGGCTTTGCGTGCTGGCGGGCGCGGTGGCGCTGGTTTATACCGGTTATTTGCTTTATGTCGGCATTCCGGTGTTCCTGAGCATCGACCGTGAAGAGAGCCTGCGTTTCTCCGGTTCAACGTTGGCGATTGGTGTGCTGGTGTTTGAAGTGCTGCTGGCGCTGACGGTGGTTCTGTGGGGCTACGGGCCACGGTTGTTCTGAAGTTAGCCAGGTCGCCATAAATGGTGTGATGCTTGTCAGATAAGCAGTGCGCTGGCACCGCAAGGGTTCCGCCCGCTAAACATCTGGCAGTTTTCAGAATGCCCGAAGCAGGCGGCCGGGCTAAGGTCCGAAGGCGCGGACCTTAGCAATCCGCGCCTTGCGCCGTCCTCGCTGTTCCCTCGTTTATCGCTCCGTCCTGGCGGACCGCGCGGATTCGCCTTCCTGGCTCATGCCGCGCTTTCGCCGACGTCGTGTCGGCTCATCCTGGCCGTCACTCTGCGCTCGGCGCTGCGGATGGCGCGCAACA
>NZ_DALYOQ010000074.1:0-22738 GCF_031974595.1 Pantoea sp. CTOTU46764
ATATAACGAGCCCCTCCTAAGGGCTAGTTGCAGGTTCGATTCCTGCAGGGGACACCAGATTCTCATCGTTTCCCGCTTAAAACAGCCATCTCGCCAGAGCAAGTGTCAGTCCCGCGGTACTCATTATTCCCGCTACAATCCATTTCGTTTGCTGGTTTATCGCCTGATGAAGATCACTTTTAGTGGCGTAATTCGATTTGATCACTGCAATATCTGTTTTCATTAGCGCCATATCGGTTTTGATATCGTCGATATCCGCTTCCAGCTTTGAAACGCGCTTTTCCATGTTCACTCCTTGGTCATTAATTCCCTCAGAACAGCCAACGAGCCAGTGCCAGCGTCATGCCCGCAGTGCTCAGCATCCCCGCGACAATCCATTTTGTCTGTTTACTTAATTCCTGATGAATTCTCCCAATATCCTGATGCACTTTGCCAATCTCCTGATAAAGATCGCTCTTGGTGACGTAATTCGACTTGATCACCGCAATGTCTGTCTTCATGACAGCCATATCGGTTTTGATATCGTCGATATCCGCTTCCAGCTTTGATACGCGCTTTTCCATGTTCACTCCTTAATCATTCACTTAAAACAACCAGCGAGCCAGCCCCAGCGTCATACCTGCAGTGCTCATCATGCCCGCCACGATCCATTTCGTCTGTTTGCTGATCTCCTGGTGAATTTTGCCGATCTCCTGATGAAATTCACTTTTGGTGACGTAATTCGATTTGATTACCGCAATGTCCATTTTCACCTGGGCCATATCGGTTTTAAGACCATCAATATCCGCTTCCAGCTTTGACACGCGCTTTTCCATAATTACGGCCTCTCGTAACTTGTCATTATAATCAATGTGATAGCTTAATTTTCCTGCAAAGAATCCTACTCCAAAATCCATGGAAAAAATGCCTTACAGAGTGTGAGAAGGCCTAACTGAGAGATGTGTTCAGAAAAAAACAGGGGTTATTGCAGCTGATTACATCGGTTTAAGAGTGAGATCGTAATCAGGCCTGATCGTGTCGCCATGCCGACGGCGTCACGCCATGCAGTTGACGAAAGCGGTTACTGAAGTGGCTTGAGGAGTGAAAACCGCAGCGCAGCGCGATTTTTGTTAGCGGTAAACGGCTGAATTTCAGCAGCTGTAACGCAGCATCCATGCGGCGGCGCATCACATATTGGTGCGGTGCCTCGCCAACGCTGCTACGGAACATGCGTGCAAAATGGTATTCGCTCAGCGCCGCTTCGGCGGCCAGCTGCGCCAGCGTTAATGGCTGATCAAGCTGCGCATCAATATATGCCATCACTCGCCGCAACACGGCGGGGGCCAATCCACCACGCACCTGCGGCGCTTGCCATTGCACATCGCTGTAGCGTTGCAACAAATGCGTCATCAGCAACGTTGATGCGCTGCTTAGCATCAATTGATTCGCCGGCTGCTGCCAATCGGTGCTCAGCAAGAAGTGGCGATAAAGTTGAGTGATACGATCGTCCGCCGCGAAGATCTTTTCATGCAGATTGAGCTGCGACGGACTGCGGTCCCAGATCTGTTCGCCCAGATGGCGCAGATGTTCATCGGTGCAGTAGAGATGCACAAACGATAAATCGGCACGAATATCCCACACCGATTCCACTCCGCTGGGCATCAGGCAAAAGCGATCCGGGCCGCCGCCGTTGCGCCAGCCGTGCTGGGTTTTATGCCAGGTTTCATAGCCGTCGGCGGTATACAAGCTCAGCGTGTGATGATCGCTAAGATTGGTGACGCGGTCGCCGCTGTTAAACCAGGCCGCCAGCTTAATGCCGCTCGACAACTGCACGCTGTCGCGCAGCTGCGCTTTGTGGCGCTGGAGCATGTTGAAGGTCTGGTAATCAGCCATGGTTGATATCACTCGCAGTTCATGAGCGCCCAGTGTACGGATCTCCGCAGACAGAAAACAGGTCACAGCCGGACGCAAAAGTAAAAAGCGCAAGATTTTGCAATTGCCGCGCAAAAACGTGCAAGCCGCGCGTTGCTTTTCACGCCACACTGCGGGCCAGATTGTGTCGGAGAGTGCGTTATGAATGTGATGTTATACCTTGCCGTGGTGATGATTTGGGGAACTACCTGGATTGCCATTTTCCTGCAGCAGGAAGCGGCTGACACGCCGGTTCTGGTGGCGGTATTTTGGCGTTTCTTACTGGCGTCGCTGGTGATGCTGGCGGTCCTCAAACTGCTGCGTCGGCTGCGAACGCTGGATAAGCGCGATCATCTGTTTTGTCTGCTGCAGGGTTGCTGCGTGTTTGGCTTCAACTTTGTCTGCTTCTATCATGCTGCCGCGTGGATCAGCAGCGGACTGGAGTCGGTGATTTTCTCGATGGCCGTGCTGTATAACGCGCTCAACAGCTGGATCTTCTTCCGTCAGCGCCCATCGTTTCGCCTGTTGCCAGCGGCGGTGCTTGGTGTGGGCGGCATTGTTGCCCTGTTCTGGAATGATATTCAGGCGGCGCATCCCGCTCCCGAATTGCTGTGGGGAGTGGGCCTCAGCGCGCTTGGCACGCTGGGCTTCTCCTTCGGCAATATGATTTCGCTGCGCCATCAGCGTCGTCAGCTCGATATTCTGACCACCAATAGCTACGCGATGCTGTATGGCGCTTTGGTGATGGCCGCACTGGCGTTAGTGAATGGCGATTCACTGGCACCCGCGCTAAATATGCAGTGGTTGGGTGCGATGAGTTATCTGGCAATATTGGGTTCGGTATTGGGATTTGGTGCCTACTTCACCCTAGTTGGTCGCATTGGTGCCAGTCAGGCCGCCTATAGCACCTTGCTGTTCCCGCTGGTGGCGCTGACGCTCTCCACGCTTTATGAAGGTTATCACTGGCATAGCAATGCAATTGTCGGATTGGTGATGATATTGGCGGGGAATATGGTGATGTTTGTGCGCTGGCCGACGCTGGGTCGATTACGTACCGCATAAATAACGAGAGCGGGCATTGCGCCCGCTCTTTTGTTCCTCTAACGCCAGCCCTGAACGCCGATATTGAGCTGGTGAGGTTTAGTTATGGCTTTTCTGGCAATCCAGTAAAGCAGGACGCGTTCATCATCTTTGTCGCGGTCGGCCATTGCCAGTAATTTCAGCGACAACGTGGATTTGTTCACTGGTTGATGCTCATCGCTTAACTCGATCACCGCCTGACCGATAATGCAGCAAACCTCATCCTCATTAGACGCGGATTCATATGTTCGGTCTTTCATATTTCCTCCTCTTGAATGAATTTTAAGCCTGGCAAACATCCGCGACTTTGCAGGCATTATGGCGCGATCGATACAAATGCTTACACATGGTTACCCGTAGCAACCGCTACGCTTTAAATGACATCACTTACTGTCATCACAATGTCATTCATACCCGTCTAGCTGCATTTCATTCCACCGTCGGGTGCATTCACGCCACGGTTTCCCCCGCACGCGCGAGAGCAACTTATTATCTCCACAGATTCCGCTTTCTCGAGTGAGAGATAAAAATGACAACAGCAACCCCCGCGAATTACCAACGTACCCGCACGTTGACCCTTATCGGCACCATTATCACGCAGTTCGCTTTGGGCTCGGTTTATACCTGGAGCCTGTTTAACGGCCCGCTGGCGAATAAGCTGGATGCGCCCATCAGTGAAGTGGCGTTCTCGTTCGGTTTGCTCAGTCTTGGCCTGGCGATCGCTTCTTCACTTGCCGGAAAACTGCAGGAACGCTTTGGCGTGCGCAACGTCACCCTCGGCGCGGGCATTTTGATGGCTGTCGGTTTCTGGCTGACCGCGCATGCCGATAATCTGATGATGCTCTACCTCAGCGCCGGGATATTGGTGGGACTGGCCGATGGTGCCGGATATCTGATGACGCTCTCTAACTGCGTGAAGTGGTTTCCGGAGCGCAAAGGGCTCATTTCGGCCTGTTCAATTGGTGCGTATGGGTTGGGCAGCCTTGGCTTCAAATTCATCTGCGGTGCACTGCTGAGCGCACAAGGTCTGGAGAATACCTTCATGATCTGGGGCTTGCTGGCGATGAGCATGATTATTGTCGGCGCGTTGCTGATGCGTGATGCGCCGATGCAGAAGAGCAGCGGCAATACGCAGCTGGAAGCGAAAGATTACACGCTGGCGCAATCGGTACGTTTACCACAGTACTGGATGCTGGCGCTAATGTTCCTAACCGCATGCATGAGCGGCCTATACGTGATTGGCGTGGCGAAAGATATCGGTGAAGGCATGGTGCATCTTAGCGCGCAGACGGCAGCGAATGCGGTTACGGTGATTGCGATTGCCAACCTCAGCGGTCGCCTGATTCTCGGCGTGCTGTCGGATAAAATGGCGCGCATCCGTGTGATTACGCTGGCGCAAATTGTCTCGCTGGTGGGCATGAGCATTCTGCTGTTCACCCATATGAACGAATCGACCTTCTTCCTCTCCTTAGCCTGCGTGGCCTTCAGTTTCGGTGGCACCATCACCGTTTTCCCGTCGCTGGTCAGCGATTTCTTTGGTCTGAACAACCTGACGAAGAACTATGGATTGATTTACCTTGGCTTCGGTATCGGCAGCGTGCTGGGTTCACTGGTGGCTTCCGCCTTTGGTGGCTTCACCGTTACTTTCAGCCTGATTATGACCTTGCTGGTGATTTCGCTGGTGTTGTCGCTGAGTATCCGTCTGCCAAATCGCCAAAACGTGGCAGAACCTTTACTGCATAATTAAGTTCGCTGGGATGCCGTATCAATTTGCGGCATCCCATTCCTCCACAATTGATCCACAATAAAGCGTTAATTGAGAACCACTATTATTAACCCTTGCCTTTCGGAGTAATCTCGTTATTATTAGCAGGCATTCAGCTTATTCCGATTGGTTTATTTTACCCCGCGACTTTTTTAGCATTTAATTGACACACTCCGTAATACATTCAGCAATAACTCTACATTTCCTGCATCTTCACTCCACTATTCCCCTGTAATCTGGCGTCATTGGAACAGAGGAGGACTCTCCATGAAGAAAGTTATTAAGGTTGCATCGGTTGTAGCCATTATGACGATGTTGAGTGGCTGTATTATCGATCATCATCGTGGAGGCGGCGGCCCAGGTTGGGGCCATCATGGTGGCGGCGGCTGGCATCATGGGCACGGCGGTTATGGACACCGCAGATAGTTGGGCAAAGAACATACACAGCAAATAATAAGAAAATAAAAAGGGCGGGAAATTATCCCGCCCTATTTTTTTAGCTTTTTACCGCGTAATTACATTGATACCAGGCTTTCTTTAATCCGGGCAAATGGCTATTTTGCGACGGCAGTGATTCCACCTTATCAAATCCACGCTGACTGCAATAATTCGCAAGGTCGATCTCCATTGCGTCTTTATTCAGCGTGTGCGGATCGTAACGATACTGCACGGTATTTGAGCTGGTATCTTCATCGACACGCTCAAATCCTCCTGGTTTGCTGACGCTACAACCGGCCAGCATAAAAAGCGCCAATGCGCTAATAAGCATTTTTTTCATTAGGGTTTCCTCTAAAGCGTCGCAGTCTAAAATGCAACGCCGCGCTTATCTATAGGAATTAAGCGCGAAATGTTCGGGATTATTGAAGCTTTTGCCAATCAAATCGATAAAACCAAACGGTTTCTCTTATCAACTCAGTGGTGCGATTATGTACCCAGACAAAACGAAGTCTGCACCACACCAGGTGAGTTAATAATAAACATACTGATAGTGACCTTCATGCCCGCGCTGAGCGGGCTTTTTTTTGCCCGCTAACCGGTAAGGCTGACCATTTTACGTAAAAGATTGGCCGCTTGTTTGTCAGGCAATGCGAGAATGCCGCTGTAGAGATCAATCGACATCGCACACATCGCACCGCGATCGACCGCGGTATCCGCTGGCATGTTCAGCTGTTGCAGCCTATCGCCCCACTTGCCATAGAGTTTTTCCACCACGCTTTGCAGATCGCGCTGCGCCGCAGCCTGATCCAGCGGCTGTTCATTGCCGGTGCTTTGCTGTAGCAGCGTTTCGAGCGCCTGCGCATCGCGCTGATTCAATTCCGGTGACAGCACCTGTTGCAAATTGACGCCGCCATTCACCTGCGGATAGAGGAAACGGAAGCAGCGCTGCGGTTCCTGCTGCTGCAGTGCCTGCATCTCCTCGACCGAGACGCGGATGTAGTCAATGATCGCAGCATCGCTGGCACGCGTCAGACGCTGATTGACCAAATCCATCAACCAGCCGCGCATATCTCCCAGCGCCTGATCGGCGGGAACGCCTTCCAGTCGTTTATGCAGCAGTTCGCGATTGAGCAACTGCCACAATGCCGGTTCCTGAATTTTTAGCAGACGATAACCGGGCGCGAGGCTGAGTTGGGTTGCCACCTCTTCCACCAGCGCCTGACGCTCCTGACGCGGGTGCAGCCAGCTGAACCACAGCAGATTCGCCAGAATCAGCGGCAAGATAAACAACAGCACGCCTTGCCACAGTCTCAGCGAAGTGGTGCGCACCAGCAGAATAATAATGATCGCCAGCAGCGCGAACGCCGCTAGCGTAATCGGAAAAAGCGAGAGCATCGAGCGGGGTTAATCCTTACGTACATCAATTAAAACGGGGCAATTGGCGCGCTCAATCACTGCGGCGCTGACCGACCCTTTCAGCAGACGATTAAACGGTGACAAATGGCGACGCCCCATGATGATCATGCTGGCCTGCAAAAGTGTGGATTGCGCCACAATGGTTTCCGCCGCTTCACCGGCCAGAATCAATCCCTTCGCCGCCACGCCCGCGCGCAGCAGCGGCGCCAGCGCGTGACGCACCACCATTTCGGCGGTGTTCTGCTCATCTTTCGCCGCCACAAAATCATCCGGATCTTCACCGGCGTCAATCTCAATCGGTTGATTACAGGAGGAGTAAGCGGGATCCACGCAGCACAGCACCGTGACCTGCGCCTGATGCGCCAGCGCCTGTTCAATGGTCAACGCAATCACTTTTTCCGCCACCGGAGAGTTATCGATGGCCATCAGCAAGGTTTTCATCAGTTGGTTATCCTTCCACAGCGGTCATTTTGCCAATTTCACGAATCAAGGCGTCTTTGCACTTGATGATTTGCTCACGATAGTGCGCTTCCTGCTTATGAAAACGCGCCGTCGGCACCAGCAATGAGATAGAGAAGCGGCCAAACAGCGTATCAATGGCAACCGCCATGGTCGAAATGCCCTCCAGCGTCTCGCCGCGATCGATCGCTAATCCGCTGGCGCGCACTTCGGCAATCAGCTCCAGCAATTGCGGCAGGGTTTTCACCGTCATCTCGGTTAACTCTTTATAGGCTTCGCCCACCATCACGCGCACATCTTCATCGCTCTCCAGCGCCAGCAACGCGCGGCCGCCCGATGTGCTGTAAAGCGGCAGATTCAGACCCATGCGCGGCACCACACGCAGTTCGCGCGAGGCCACCACATAATGCACGATCGCCAATTGCGTGCCGCTGGCCCGCGCCAGCGATACCGTTTCATTGATTTCGGCAGAGAGTTGTTCGAGGAACGGACGCACGATTTCCACCACGTCGCTGTGCACGCTGGAGATCAGCTTGAGCAACGCCGGACCGAGACGTAAACCGCCGGCACCGCTGCTGCGCACCAGCTGTGCGCTGTCCAGCGCGCCAATAATGCGCTGCACCGTCGAGCGCGGCAGATCAACCACCTGCGCAATTTCACCCAAACTCATGCCGCCGGGATGTTCACCCAGCGCATTCAGAATTTTTGCCGCACGCGCGATGACCTGAATGCCACCCGCTTTTTCATCCTCACGGCTTGAGGGAAGTTCAACCATGATGCGTTCCTTTTTGGCCTGCCCTACTTTAACGCGAATGATCGCACTTTTACACCCTGTATCACATTGCAATACAGCATATCGATATGTAAGATGCCATCTGTATCACATCGCAATACACTGCATCAACAATATAACGAGAAGCCTGCTATGAACGCCCAGCCCATTGCGGCTCCGGCACCCCATCCGTTTACTCTGCGCCTGGCGCTGGGATTGGTTGGCGTGCTGATTGCCGCGCTCACATCGGGATTAAACGATCGCGTCACCGATATCGCGTTAGCCGATATCCGCGCCGCCATCGGCATCAGTTACGATCAAGGCAGCTGGATTATCTCCGCTTATCAGGCTGCTGAAGTGGCGGCAATGATGATTGCGCCCTGGTTCGCCGTCACCTTTTCGCTGCGTCGCTTTGCGCTCACCGTTTCCGCCGGATTTATGCTGAGCGGCCTGCTGCTACCGCTGATGCCCAATGCCACGCTATTTATCGCCTTGCGCGTGGTGCAGGGATTATTTGGCGGTGCGCTGCCGCCGATGCTGATGACCGTTGCACTGCGCTTCCTGCCGCCGCCGATCAAATTATACGGTTTAGCGGGTTATGCGCTGACTGCCACCTTTGGCCCGAATATGGCCGCTTCGCTGGCGGCGTTCTGGACCGATGACGTCAGCTGGCTGTTTGTCTTCTGGCAGGTGGTGCCGGCCATGCTGATTGCCATGCTACTGATTAGCTGGGGTATACCGCAGGATCCGCTGCGCCTCGAGCGTTTCAAACAGATCGATCTGTTCGGCATGCTGACCGGCTGCTCCGGTATCGCGCTGCTGATTCTGACGCTGACGCAGGGCGAACGACTCGACTGGCTCGAATCGCCGTTATTCAGCGGCCTATTATTCAGCGCGCTGGCGTTGCTGACTGTGTTCTTTATTAATGAATGGTTTCACCCGCTGCCGCTGTTCAAATTACAGATGCTGGGGCGGCGCAATCTCGCACACGGCTTGCTGGTGCTGGCGGGCGTGCTGATTTTGTCGCTGTCGGGTTCAGCGCTGCCGTCGGCCTATCTAGCGCAGGTGCAAGGCTTCCGCACGCTGCAGTTTGCACCGCTGGCGTTGACCATCGGCTTGCCGCAACTGCTGATCGCCCCATTTGTTGCCGCGCTGCTGAATATTCGCTGGGTGGATTGTCGCTGGATGTTGACGGCGGGCGTGGCGCTGTTGGTGACGTCCTGCCTGATGGGCATGCACATCACGACTGATTGGGCACGGCAGAATTTCTGGCTGATACAGATTCTGCAGGCGTTCGGTCAGCCGATGGTGATTTTGCCAGTGCTGATGAGCGCCACCAGCGTGGTCACGCCGCCGGAAGGCCCGTTCGCCTCGGCGATGTTCAACACCGTGCGCGGTTTCTCCAGCATCGCCGCCAGCACGCTGGTGGAGTGGTTTATCAGTCACCGTGAAAAATTCCACTCCAACGTGCTGGTCGATAGCGCCGCCAGCCGTGCGTGGCTGATGACCGCACCGAACAGCGCGCAATCCAGCAGCAGCTTGCCGTTGCTGCCGGATGGCAGCGCTAGCAGCGCGGAAAACCTCAGCGGCTTCGCCACCTTGCTGAAGCAGCAGGCGATGGTGCTGAGCCTGAGTGATTGCTACCAGATGCTGATTGCCTTCGCCGCCCTGCTTTTACTGTTAACCGCCTGGCTGCCGAAACGCGTGTGGCCACCACAAACACTGATTCAACCTGTTACGACGACGTCGAGATAATTGATATGCAAGCTTTTGCTCTGAAAAGAACGGTGCTGTTGAGCGCCCTATTACTGGTGTTATTGGCGATGGCCTTTTTTGTATGGTCATCGATGACTGGCAACGATCACCGCACCACCGATGCCTATGTGAATGCCGATTACACGCTGGTTGCGCCGAAAGTTTCCGGCTACATTGCCAGCGTCAACGTGCAGGATAACCAGCGCGTGAAGGCCGGCGAACTGCTGGCCACGCTCGACGATCGTGATTACCGCGTGGCGTTAGAAACTGCGCAGGCCAATTTGCAGGTCAGCGAGGCGAAGCGTTTGAGTAGCCAGGCGCAGCTGGAACAGCAGCAATCCACTATCGACCAGGCGAAAGCCACGTTAGCGGCGAGCCAGGCTTCAGCGCAGTACGCCGGACAGAGCGCCGCGCGTTACAACCAGCTGTATAAAAGTGGCACCATCGCCGCGGACGATCAGCAAAAAGCCAACTCAACGCAGCGTTCCGCCTCGGCCACCGTACGCCAGAGCGAAGCGGCGCTGGCTTCTGCCGTCAAGCAAGTTGGCGTGCTGCAAGCTGCAGTGCGTCAGGCCGCCGCCGATGTAACTGCCGCGCAGGCCAGCGTCGATCAGGCGCAGCTTAATCTTTCCTATACGCGCATTGTGGCGCCGGTGGATGGCATGGTCGGTCAGCGTTCAGTGCGTCTTGGCGCTTACGTCAGCGCAGGCACGCGTTTGCTGGCGGTGGTGCCGCTGCAGCAAACCTATATCACCGCTAATTATCTGGAAACGCAGCTGGCGGATGTGCAGCAAGGGCAGAAAGTGAGCGTGAAGGTGGATGCCTTGCCAGGCAAGGTATTCAGCGGTCACGTCGACAGCATTGCTCCGGCGACGGGCGCGACCTTTTCCGCCATTTCGCCGGACAACGCCACCGGCAATTACACCAAAGTGGTACAGCGTTTACCGGTGAAAATTGTGCTCGATGAGAACCAGCCGGATCTGGCAAAACTGCGCGTGGGAATGTCGGCGATACCGGAGATTGAGACCCGCTGAAAATGTGAGCGATATCTCAGAAGCGGCCTATTTATTTTTGGGACAAATCCGCGTAAATTAGCCCTCGATCCTGTTTCGGGCTTGCCTGGAGCGACCTGAGAAGAAAGCGTGTAGCGATGATGAACTCCACCTTTCTCTTATTCTGTTCGGGTTACGCGGGTTTGGGATCGCCCGCCGGGTAGCCGCTCAGAGGAGTTGTTTTGTGAGATACGCTTTGATGGGAATTTCTTTCTTCCTGTTGCTTTGGGTCGGTACTTTTGTACTGATGCTGTAGAGCCGCCAGGCGGGGCGACGCTGAGTCGCCCCACTTAATGGTTATTCCTCTTCTTCTTCCAGCGCTTTCACCGTTCCCGGCAAAATGCCATCGGCACGGAACATCGATTTAATCCCCCGCACCGCCTGACGAATACGATCGCTGTTTTCAATCAGCGCGAAACGCACGTGGGTATCACCGTAATCACCGAAACCGATGCCCGGCGAGACGCACACTTTGGCTTCCTGCATCAGTAATTTGGCGAACTCCAGCGAGCCAAGATGCGCGTAGTGATCGGGAATTTTCGCCCAGACGTACATCGACGCCTTCGGCAAATCGACCATCCAGCCCGCTTCGTGCAGGCCTTTCACCAGTACATCACGGCGGCGTTTGTACTGTTCAGCGATATCGCGCACACACTGTTGATCGCCTTCCAGCGCCGCTATCGCCGCCACCTGCAACGGCGTGAAAGTGCCGTAATCGTGATAACTCTTGATACGCGCCAGCGCCGAGACCAGCTCTTTGTTACCGACCATAAAGCCGATACGCCAGCCCGCCATGTTGTAGCTTTTCGACAGGGTAAAGAATTCCACCGCCACATCGCGCGCGCCCGGCACCTGCATAATCGATGGCGCTTTCCAGCCATCGTAGGTGATGTCGGCATAGGCGAGATCGTGGATCACCAGCACATTGTACTGCTTCGCCAGCGCGATGACGCGTTCGAAGAAATCGAGTTCAACGCATTGCGCCGTAGGATTCGACGGGAAGCCAAGAATCATCATTTTCGGTTTGGGATAGCTTTCGCGAATCGCCCGTTCCAGCTCGTTGAAGAAATCAACACCCGCCACCAGCGGAACAGAACGCACCTGCGCACCGGCAATCACCGCGCCGTAAATGTGAATCGGATAGCTGGGATTCGGCACCAGCACGGTGTCGCCGTGATCGAGCGTGGCCAGCATCAAGTGCGCCAAACCCTCTTTCGAGCCGATGGTGACAATCGCTTCCGATTCCGGATCGATTTCCACCTGATAACGGTCTGCGTACCAGCGCGAAATCGCGCGACGCAAACGGGGAATGCCTTTCGAGGTTGAGTAACCGTGCGTGTCTTCGCGCTGCGCCACCTGGCAAAGTTTTTCAACGATGTGCGGCGGCGTGGGGCCATCCGGATTGCCCATCGAGAAATCGATAATGTCTTCGCCGCGCCGACGCGCAGCCATCTTCAATTCAGCGGTGATGTTAAAAACATACGGGGGAAGGCGTTCAATACGCGAGAAACGACGGGGTGTGCTGTTATCAGCCATGATGTCCTCTGGTTTACGTAAGCGCCCGGACCGTCCGAGCGACGTGGGTCACTGTGGTGACCGCACCAAGAACATAACGCGCTGATAACAAGATTGTCGAGAGCGGAATAAAATAATTTTAATTATTTGGATTCAGGCGGCCAAACACCCAATCGCTTACCCATTGGCCGTTTAGCAGATAATTATCCCGTAACGTGCCCTCAAGGGCGAAACCATTCTTCTCCAGAATACGGCGCGACGGCCAATTCCCCTCAATCACCATCGCTTTCAGCTTATGAAATTCTGCCTGCAGTAAAAACTGGCACAGCGCGTCGAGCGCTTCACTGCCATAACCCAAGCCGGTAAAGGCTGCGCGTAGCATGTAACCCACTTCGGCCTGACGATACGGATGCCATTCGGCGCTACAGCCAAACAGGCCAATCGGCTCACCACTTTCCCGGATACGCGCCACCAAACACAGCATATGAAAACTGCTCGCCTGCCACGGTGCCAGACGCTCGTTAAAGCGTTGACGGATATCGTTTTCATCCGGAATTTCACTGACCCACGTCATGGTGGCGGCGTCCTGATGTACCGCTTTGAAAATCTGCCAGTCTTCTGGCTGAAGTCGGCTGAGGGATAAACGTGGAGTGAGTAATTGCATGGCTGAGCCCCCCTTTTTTTATACGGCAACATAGCAAACCGGCGTATTCACAACCAGCGATCGGCGCACGCTTTCACTAATCCTCTTTTTGTGAGTCAGGTATTCCTCTTTTTGAGGAGGTCGCCATGAATGGCGACCCTACAAAGGCGAAGTGCGATTGCCATTTATGGCGACCTGGCATGTTAAAAATTGATCTCGACTACGAGAAAGGTCTGCAGATTGCCGTGGCGCTGGCGGAACGTGATCACATTTTTTATCATAGCCTCCCGTTTCTTGCCTGAGAGATGCCCTTGCCTTCCCACTTCGACATGCTGCTGGCGGTTTTTGACCGCGCGGCGCTGATGCTGATTTGCCTGTTCTTTCTCACTCGCACGCGGGTGTTCCGTCAGCTGCTGCAAAAAGATGAGCATTCGGTACGCGAAAAAGTGGTGGTGACGGCCATATTCTCGCTGTTTGCGCTATTCAGCACCTGGTCGGGCATTAACGTCGACGGTTCGCTGCTCAATGTGCGTGTCATTGCGGTGATGTCCGGCGGCATTCTGTTCGGTCCCTGGGTGGGCATCGCCACCGGTGTGATTGCCGGTTTGCATCGCTATCTGATTGATATGGATGGCGTCACGGCGGTGCCTTGCCTGATCACCAGCATCATTGCCGGCATCGCCTCAGGCGTGATTAATCGCCGGGTAAGTAAAGAGCAGCGCTGGCGCGCCGGTATTCTCGGCGGCATGTTGTGCGAAAGCCTGACCATGCTGCTGATTGTATTGTGGGCCAAGCCGATGACGCTGGGCCTGGCGATTGTGTCTGAGATTGCGCTGCCAATGATTTTGGGCGCATCAAGTATCGGTTTAATCGTGCTGCTGGTACAGAGCGTTGAAGGTGAGAAAGAGGCGATTGCGGCGCGTCAGGCCAAGCTGGCGCTGGAAATCGCCAACAAAACGCTGCCGCTGTTTCGTCAGGTTGATAGCCAGTCGCTGCACAAAGTGTGCGATATCATCCGCAGCGACATTCACGCCGATGCGGTCGCCATCACCAATAACAAGCAGATTCTCGCTTACGTCGGTTATGGCGAGCAGAACTATCACAACGGCGATGATGCCATCAGCCCAACCACTGCGCAGGCGATCGCCAGCGGCAAAATCATCATCAAAAACAACGATGAGGCGCATCGCACCAAAGATATTCACTCGATGTTGGTTATTCCCCTTTGGGAAAAAGGGGAAGTGACCGGCACGCTAAAAATCTATTATCGCCGTGCGCATCGCATTACCGGTTCGCTGAAAGAGATGGCGATTGGGCTGTCGCAAATCATCTCCACCCAGCTGGAAGTGTCGCGGGCTGAGCAGTTGCGTGAAATGGCGAACAAGGCTGAATTACGCGCGCTGCAGAGTAAAATTAACCCGCATTTCCTGTTTAACGCGCTGAATGCTATTTCCTCATCGATTCGCCTTAATCCAGACACCGCGCGCCAGTTGGTGATCAACCTGTCGCGTTATCTGCGCTACAACCTCGAACTCAACGATGACGAGCTTATCGATATCAAGAAAGAGTTGTGGCAGGTGAAGGACTACATCGCGATCGAGCAGGCGCGTTTCGGCGACAAGCTGTCGATGATTTATGACGTGGATGAAGATCTGCACTTCACGCTGCCCAGCCTGCTGATTCAACCGCTGGTGGAGAATGCCATTGTGCACGGTATTCAGCCTTGTCGCGGCAAAGGCGTGGTAACGCTGAGCGTGAAAGATTTGGGCGATCGGGTACGCGTCGCAGTGCGTGATACCGGCGACGGCATCAGCGAGGATGTGATGAGCCGCGTGGCGCGTAATGAGATGCCCGGCAACAAGATTGGTCTGCTGAATGTGCATCATCGCGTAAAATTGCTGTCTGGTCAGGGGTTGGTTATCACCCGCCATCATCCGGGCACTGAAATCGCCTTTACGCTTAGCAAGAATGGTCAGTCGCTACCTGCGCCGCTGCGCCCTACCACGGAAACTACCACTTGAAAGCCATCATCGTTGAAGACGAGTTTCTCGCCCAGCAAGAGTTAAGCTGGATGATTCAGCAACACAGCCAAATCAGCGTTGAGGCCTGCTTTGATGATGGGCTTGAGGTGCTGAAATATCTGCAGAATCATCGGGTGGATGTGATTTTCCTCGACATCAACATTCCGTCGCTGGATGGCATGCTGCTGGCGCAAAACATCAATCAGTTTGCCCATAAGCCGTTGATTGTGTTTATCACCGCGTGGAAAGAGCATGCGGTTGACGCGTTTGAACTGGACGCCTTTGACTACATTCTCAAGCCGTATCACGAGTCGCGCATCATGACGATGCTGCAGAAACTGGAAGCCAGCGCCCAGCAGCAGTCGCAACCGCAAAACGCGGCGGCCAGCTCGCCACAAACCGTCAATCTGGTGAAAGACGAACGCATCATCGTCACCGACATCAACGAGATCTATTACGTTGAGGCGCACGAGAAGCTGACGTTTGTTTACACGCGGCGCGAAGCCTATGTGATGTCGATGGTGATCAGTGAATTCTGCAGCCGTTTGCCGGAACAGCAATTCTTCCGCTGCCATCGATCTTACTGCGTCAATCTGAGCAAGATTCGTGAAATCGAGCCGTGGTTTAACAATACCTATTTGGTTAAGTTGCGTGATTTGGATGCGCAGGTGCCGGTGAGTCGCAGCAAGGTGAAAGCCTTTCGGCAGTTGATGAGGTTATAAGGCGAACGGCGGATGCCGCTCGCCTGCGTGCTTACAGTTCGCGGCCCAGCACCTGACGCAGGTGCGCACCGGCGCCCAGCAAGCCCGGCTGATCGTGAGTGATCATATACACCGGAATATCAACCAGGTAATCGCGGAAGCGACCTTTATCTTCAAACGCCGCGCGGAAACCGGACGCTTTAAAGAAATCGAGGAAGCGCGGCACAATACCGCCGGCGATATAGACGCCGCCGAAGGTGCCCAGATTCAACGCCAGGTTGCCGCCGAAACGACCCATAATCACGCAGAACAGCGACAGTGCGCGACGGCAATCGATGCAGCTGTCTTGCAACGCGCGCTCGGTAACATCTTTTGGCTTGAGGTTTTCTGGCTCACGCTCATCAGACTTCACGATGGCGCGATACAGATTGACCAAACCGGCACCGGACAGTACGCGTTCAGCCGAAACGTGGCCAATCTCCGCGCGCAGCACTTCGAGAATGTCACCCTCTTCTTCGCTATTTGGCGCAAAGTCAACGTGGCCGCCCTCGCCCGGCAAGCTGATCCAGCGTTTATCCACGTGCACCAAATGGCTGACGCCGAGGCCGGTGCCCGCACCGTAAATCGCGATAGGCTTGCCTTCAACGGGCGCTTTGCCGCCAAACTGAATCACTTCCTTTTCGCTCAGCATCGGAATCGCCATCGAAACGGCGGTGAAATCATTGATGATTTCCAGGCTTTCCAGCGCCAGATGCTCTTTCATCACTTTGGTGGAGAACGCCCAATCGTGGTTGGTCATCTCTACCCAATCGCCGGTGATCGGACAGGCAATGGCGATACAAGCGTGCTTAATATCCTGTTTTTGCTCATCAAGATAGTGACGAATCACCGCTTCAAGATTGTCGTAGTCTGATGTTGAGAAGGTTTGGGCTTGCGAGATAGCACCGTTTTCTACCTCACACAATGCGAGACGGGCATTGGTACCGCCCACATCGCCGACCAGGGCGTATGTTGTCATTCTTCTGCTGCTCCGCTTGGGTCATAAACAATTGCAGGACACTATAAAAGCCTGCCAATAAAACAACAACGCCCACCTGCACGATGGGCGTAATCCATTTAAAGATGCTGCACAGCCTACCGATCGCCTGCCCGACTTCCCAGCGGCAACTTTCCGAAATTTAGCCACTATTACGCTGATGCAGTGCGGCCGTGACCTTACGCAGCAGCGGCGGCAAATCCTGTTTGTCCATCACCACTTCCACCAGTGACAGACGCCGATTCCGCATTAATTGCGCCATCACCGCGTCCAGCTGCACCGTTTCGCTGACGCGCCAGCTCTGCGCCGCACACTCTTGACTCAGCGCCTGCGGCAGCGCGGTCCAGTTCCATTGCGCGATATCGTTGTAACGTTGTTCAGCACCGTGAATCGCGCGCTCAACCGTGTAGCCATCATTGTTAATCAGGAAAATGATCGGCTGCTGGCCGTCGCGAAGCATCGAACCCAACTCCTGAATCGTCAGCTGCGCGGAGCCATCGCCAATGATCAGGATGACCCGGCGATCCGGCTGCGCGGTTTGCGCACCAAAGGTGGCGGGTAAAGTATAGCCAATCGATCCCCACAGCGGTTGCACCAGCAACTGCGCATCCTGCGGTAACCGCAGCGCCGCCGCGCCAAAGGCCGCAGTGCCTTGATCGGCGAGGATAATATCACCCGGCAGCAGGAAGCGCTGCATCGCCTGCCAGAATGCCTGCTGACTGATTACCGCCGCAGCAATTTGCTCACTTTCTTCGCACTCTGGCGCGTCCGCCAGCCGCCAGTGCGCGCAGTGACGCTGATAAATGGGCGTCAGCGCCGCCAGCGCCTGCTGCATGCTTAACGGCGCAAACACCTCGCCAGCGACCGTGGCCTGAAACGGCTGCAGATCGATCACGCGCTCGGCAGGCAGATTTTGCGTGAAGCCGGCGGTTAAGGTATCGGTAAACCGCACGCCGACGCACAGCGTGACGTCGGTATCTTCGATCGCCTGGCGCACCGCATCGCTGCTGCCTTGCGCGGCGTAAGTACCGACGTAACCCGGCTGCTGCTCGTTGAGCACGCCTTTGCCCATCAATAAGGTGGCGGCAGGAATCGCGCGCAGCTGGCGCAACGCCTCAAGCTGCGGCTGCAACTGCAAGCGTGCGGCAAGGAAATCCGCCAACAGCGCCACGCGCTGCGCCGGTGCCAGCAAGCGCTCTGCCGCATCAGCAAAGGCTGCGGCAACCTGCTGATGTCTGTCTGCCGCTGTAATTTTTTCCTCTGGCAGCGAAATCTCAGCCGCCGCCACATCCACCGCCAGCAATAAATAGCCGGGACGATGTTGCGTTAGCGCCTCGCTGATAACGCGATCGATCTCCGCCACCGCGTTCTCCGCCGTCAATACCGCAGAGGCCACACTCACTTCCTGCGCCATCCGCAGGAAGTGACCAAAATCGCCATCACCCAGTGAATGGTGCACGCAATCGCCCTGCTGCTGCGCCTGACTCGCGGGCGCGCCAACGATATGAATCACCGGTACATATTCGGCATAGCTGCCGGCGATGCCGTTAATCGCGCTAAGCTCGCCGACGCCAAACGTGGTCAGC
This sequence comes from Pantoea sp. CTOTU46764, assembly GCF_031974595.1. Taxonomy (NCBI): domain Bacteria; kingdom Pseudomonadati; phylum Pseudomonadota; class Gammaproteobacteria; order Enterobacterales; family Erwiniaceae; genus Pantoea; species Pantoea sp. CTOTU46764. The sequence goes on from NZ_DALYOQ010000074.1 coordinate 18,130, forward strand.
AGTGCCGCCGCGCCGTTGCAGCGCCCATAGCCATCTGCCGCATAGGCCGCATTCAATTCATTGGCGCAGCCAACCCAGGCAATTTCGGGATGCGCAATTACACTGTCGAGGAATTGCAGGTTGTAATCGCCCGGCACGCCGAACAGATGTCGGATGCCGCTTTGCTGTAATCGGTGCAGTAAATAATCGCCAACGTTGGGGGTTTTCATCGACAGCTCCTTGTTAAGGGGATAATCAGGAGTATTAGCGATGTGGCTGAATTGGCGAGATATTCACCATCGTGTGATGCTGATTTGTGGCAAGCATTCGTTACGACGATAGATAATTCTGTAAGTTGCGATCTTCGGCGCGTTTCGCCTTAGTGTAAACGCATACACTGCTATGCTGATGTCACTTTCTCCCCTACTGAGACAGGAACGCTGCATGATTGCTTTTCCCCATCCCGAACGTTATCAACAGATGCAATACCGTCGCAGTGGCCGTAGCGGCTTGAAGTTACCGGCGATTTCGCTGGGTTTGTGGCATAACTTTGGCGACAGAACACGCGTTGATAACAGCCGTGAACTGCTGCGCCACGCCTTTGATCGCGGCATCACCCATTTCGATCTCGCCAATAATTACGGCCCACCGCCGGGATCGGCTGAATCTAACTTTGGTCGCATTCTGCGCGAGGATTTTCAGGGGCTGCGCGATGAGCTGGTGATCTCAACCAAAGCCGGTTACACCATGTGGGACGGCCCATACGGCGATTGGGGTTCACGCAAGTATCTGATTTCCAGCCTCGATCAAAGCCTGAAGCGTATGGGACTAGAGTACGTTGATATCTTCTATCACCATCGTCCCGATCCTGAAACGCCGCTGGAAGAGACCATGCGCGCGCTGGATCAGGTGGTACGTCAGGGCAAAGCGCTGTATGCCGCTATCTCTAACTATCCGGCAGACAAAGCCGCCGAAGCGATTGCGATTCTGCGCGACCTCGGCACGCCATGCCTAATCCACCAGCCGCGTTATTCAATGTTTGAACGTACGCCAGAGCAGGGTTTGCTGGATGTGCTGGGCGATAACGGCGTCGGCTGTATCGCCTTCTCGCCGCTGGCGGGTGGCGTGTTAACCGACCGCTATTTGCAGGGCATTCCGCAAGATTCGCGCATCGCCAGCGGCAGTAAGTTCCTGAATGAAAACCAGTTAACGCAAGAGAAGATGGAAAAAGTGCGCCAGCTGCAGGCGATTGCCCAACAGCGCGGCCAGAAACTGGCGCAGATGGCGCTAAGCTGGGTGTTGCGCGATGCGCGTGTTACTTCGGTGCTGATTGGCGCCAGCAAAACTGCGCAAATTGATGATGCGGTTGAGATGTTGAGCCAGCCGGTGCTGAGCCAGGACGAGATCGACACCATCCACAATATCTTAGTGTAAACGTTTACCCGCCCGGCATGTGTCGGGCATTTTCCGCAGCAGAAAATTCTCATTTAAGATTTCCCTTAGCGTTTTCAGACTGATTCTCAAGGCTTACCTGGTCCGATGTGGCAAACTAGCGCAACGGTGGCAGTGATAAGCTACTGAAAAGGAGAAGTTATGAAACGTGCCATTTTGTTTGCCGCCTTGCTGGCAACTTTATCCCCGTTGGCTATCAGCACAGCACAAGCCGACAGCGCCACCATCAATTTGGGTCCGGGCGTTACGCTGCATCTCGGCGATCGCGATCGTCACGGTAATTACTGGGACGGCGGTCGCTGGCGTGAACCGCGCTGGTGGAACGATCGTTATCGTTACGATGACCATCGCTGGTGGCGTCATGAAGAGTGGAAGCGCCATCGCGCCTATGAACGTGAGCGCGAACGTCGCTGGCATGAGCGTGAACGTCGTGACCATTGGCGTCACGATCATCGCCATGATGATCGTCGTGGTCATCGCGATCACCATCATCACTAAACAAAAAATCCCGCTCAATGGCGGGATTTTTCTTTTCTAACGCCGTTACCAACCGAGCGCTTCGCCGACCAGTAAATAGAGATTGAGGGCGATAACCAGCACCACAATCAGCCGTCCGGCATTCTGCATCAGGCGCGAGTTCACCATCTCATCACCCATCAATTCGCGGTTGCCGGTAAATGACAGCAACGGAATTAGCGCCAGTGCGATACCGAAACTCAGCAGCACTTGGCTCATTACCAGAATGCGCGTGGGATCCCAGCCCGCCCAGATGACAATAAATGAGGGCAACATGGTAATAGTGCGGCGGAACCACAGCGGAATGTGGAAACGAATAAAGCCCTGCATCACCACTTGTCCCGCCAGCGTGCCGACCACGGTTGAAGAGAGACCGGCAGCCACCAAACTCAAACCAAACACAATCGCCGCCGCTTCGCCCAACAGCGGTTGCAGCGTTAAGTAAGCCTGATCGAGATCGACGATGCTGGAGTGGCCGCTGAAGTGGAACGCTGCCGCGGCGGTTGCCATCATCGCCAGATTCACAAAGCCAGCGATGGTCATGGCAATCGCCACATCCAGTTTGGTTGAGCTGTAGCGTTGCGCCTTGCTGCCTTTATTACCGTGCTGCGTCAGCGCCGAGTGCAGATAAATGACGTGCGGCATAATGGTAGCGCCTAACACGCCTGCGGCGAGGAAGACCGCATCTGACGTCGGCAACGATGGCAGCGCCATGCCAACCACCAGCTCACTGACTTTCGGCTGGGAGAAAAACAGCTCCACGATATACGCCGCCGCCACAAACAGCAGCAGGCCGCCAATCACCAATTCCAGTGGCTTTTGGCCGCGACTTTGCAGCATCAGAATCAGGTAAGTTGCGATACCGGTTAACACCGCGCCCTGCAGCAGCGAAATGCCGAGTAAAAGTTTGAAGCCGAGCGCCGCGCCGATAAATTCAGCGAGATCGGTGGCCATGGCGATGATTTCTGCCTGCACCCAATAGAACCACACCGCCGGACGCGGGAAGCGATCGCGGATGTGTTCTGCAAGATTTTTGCCAGTGGCAATGCCGAGCTTGGCGGACATCAGCTGGATCAGCATCGCCATGACGTTGGCCCACACCACCACCCACAACAGCTTGTAGCCGTAGGCGGCACCGGCCTGAATGTTGGTCGCGAAGTTGCCGGGATCGATATAGCCAATCGCCGCAATAAAAGCGGGACCCAGCAGCGCGAGTTTAATCTTTCTGGCTCCGCGAGCGGCGCGCTCAGCGGTGCGGCTTTCTAGCATAGTTTTACCCTGTCTTAACGCTTGTTGACCCGACCAGCTTAAGGGGCATTCAAGGCAGATGAAATGTGGTTATAGTTATTGTATTAATAGATGGTGCTATGAAGTATAGCCATTGCTATACATTGCGGTAAAGCCCGTTCTTGCCAAAAATACGTGCAACGCAAATGACTCTACTCTTGGGTTATTTTATAGACAATGTTTTTGTGGATATTTCTTGTGATGGATTTGTAACGGGGTTGTGAGCGGTCAGACTTATCTGAGAAAAATCGCGATAGCGAATACTTATAATGTGGTTTTGATCTCGTTTTTAAGTAACGCGTTACATAGAATACGCAACAAAATACAACCCTCCTCAAATTTGGAGCCGACATGTCCCATGTTTTGCATTTTATTTTAGCACTAGTGGTGGTAGCGGTGCTGGCCTTGCTGGTCAGCAACGATCGTAAAAGCATCCGTCTTCGTTTTATCGTACAGCTTCTGGTGATCGAATTGTTGTTGGCGTGGTTCTTCCTGAACTCCTCCATCGGTCTCGGCTTCGTGCAGGGCTTCGCTGGGTTCTTTGATCATCTGCTCAAATATGCCGCCGAAGGCACCAACTTCGTGTTTGGCAATATGAGTGAAAAAGGTCTCGCCTTCTTCTTCCTCAACGTGCTTTGCCCAATCATCTTCATCTCTGCGTTGATTGGTATTTTGCAGCACTTCCGCATCTTACCTTGGGTGATTCGCGGTATTGGTACCGTACTGTCAAAAGTAAACGGTATGGGCAAACTGGAATCTTTCAACGCCGTAAGCTCTCTGATTTTGGGACAGTCAGAAAACTTTATCGCCTATAAAGATATCCTCGGCAAAATGTCACAGCGTCGCATGTACACCATGGCAGCGACCGCCATGTCGACGGTTTCCATGTCGATTGTCGGCGCCTACATGACCATGCTGCAGCCAAAATATGTGGTGGCCGCGCTGGTATTGAACATGTTCAGCACCTTTATCGTGCTGTCGCTGATTAACCCGTACCGCGTCGATAGTGAAGAAGATCTGCAATTGCAGGACCTGCACAAAGGCCAGAGCTTCTTCGAAATGCTGGGCGAATACATTCTCGCCGGTTTTAAAGTAGCGATGATCGTCGCTGCGATGCTGATTGGTTTTATCGCCTTAATCACCGGTCTGAACGCGCTGTTCGATCTGATTTTCGGCATCAGCTTCCAGGGCGTGCTGGGTTATGTGTTCTATCCATTTGCGTGGGTGATGGGCGTTCCTTCACACGAAGCGCTGCAAGTGGGCAGCATCATGGCAACTAAACTGGTTTCCAACGAATTCGTGGCGATGATGGATCTGCAGAAAATCGCTGGTCAGCTGTCACCGCACTCGGAAGGCATTCTCTCGGTGTTCCTCG
>NZ_DALYOQ010000074.1:22836-26634 GCF_031974595.1 Pantoea sp. CTOTU46764
CAAAGGTCTGAACGAAGAGCAAGGTAACGTGGTTTCACGCTTTGGTCTGAAACTGCTGTACGGTTCAACGCTGGTGAGCGTGCTGTCAGCCGCTATCGCTGGCCTGGTGTTGGCCTTCTGATCAAAGGGGCGAGCTACGGCTCGCCCTTCTCTTCTTATTTATTTCAATCGGTTCTATCCCGCCTCGCCCCGGCTTTTCCCCCGCCATCACCCGCTTCACCGTGAAACGCAAAACCTTTGCACAATATTGAATTTCCGTTCATACCGCCTGCGCCCGTAGTTTTTCTCCATGACGTCACTTCAGGAGAACCGCATGAGCATTCAATTCCTTGGCATGATTGGCCACCGCCTCGCCTCCGAGATTATCCCGGCTAGCGGCCCGCTGTTCGATAAAGAGTACATTGCACGTTTTGCGCGTGCGCATGAAGACGCTGGTTTTGATCGCATTCTGGTGGGCTATTGGTCGGATCAGCCGGATGGCTTTCTGGTGACCGCGCACGCGGCGGCGCACACCTCAACGCTGAAATTTTTGCTGGCGCATCGCCCCGGTTTTGTCTCGCCGACATTAGCGGCGCGCAAACTGGCTTCGCTTGATCACTTAACCGACGGCCGTTTAGCGGTGCACATTATTAGCGGCGGTAGCGATGTCGAGCAGCGCCGCGACGGTGACTTCCTCAACAAAGCCGAGCGCTATGCGCGCAGCGATGAGTTTCTCACTGTGTTGAAGCAGAGCCTCGAATCCGCGCAGCCGTACGATCATCAAGGCACGTTTTATCAGGTTGAACAGGCGTTTTCGGCCATCAAACCGTTGCAGAAAAAACTGCCTATCTATTTTGGCGGATCGTCGCAGGAAGCGATTGATGTCGCTGCACGGCATGCCGATGTGTTTGCGCTGTGGGGCGAACCGCTGAAAGGTGCTGAGGAGACGGTACGCAACGTGCGCGCTGCTGCTGCCAGACAGGGGCGCGAAATCAACTTCAACATTTCGTTCCGTCCGATTCTTGGCAAAACGGAGAAAGAAGCCTGGGAACGCGCGGAACACATCCGCGCCACGGCAGAGAAACAACTTAACGAAACTGGCTTTGCCTTTGGCAAGGCGAAACCGCAGAGCGTTGGCGCACAGCGTTTACTCGCCGCCGCCAATGAAGGCGATCGTCTGGATAAAGTGTTGTGGACCGGCGTCGCAAAACTGGTTCAGGGCGGCTACAACTCCACCGCGCTGGTGGGAACGCCGGAACAAGTCTCCGATGCGCTGCTGGAATATTATCGCCTTGGCATCCATAGCGTACTGATTCGCGGCTTCGACCCGCTTAACGATGCAGTGGAATATGGCCGTGAGCTGATCCCGCTGACGCGCGAGAAAGTCGATGCGCTCTCCGCCGCCGATAAAAGGAGCGCCTGAATCTGATGAGCCATTATCAGCACCATCGTCTGCGCGATTTCGTCGCCAATCTGGCTAATCTGCTGGAGACAAAGCCCGAGGAAGCCACGGTGTTACAACGTGGCAGCGAGTGGCTTGGCGAGCTGATTCGCCACGACGACTGGCTGGACGACGCCTTTACTCAACCTCATCCCGAACACTATCAGCAATATTTGTTATATGCCGATGCGCAGCAGCGCTTCTCGGTGGTGAGTTTCGTTTGGGGGCCGGGCCAGCAAACGCCAATTCACGACCATCGCGTATGGGGATTGATTGGCATGCTGCGCGGCGCGGAAATTTCACAATCCTGGCAGCCGGGGCCGAACGGATTGCAGCCGGAAGGCGCTCCCGTTCGACTCGATTCTGGCAGCGTTGAAGCGGTATCGCCAACGGTGGGTGATATCCATCGCGTCAGCAACGCCTATGACGACCGCGTCTCCATCAGCATTCACGTTTATGGCGCCAACATTGGCGCGGTCAAACGCGCGGTCTACCGCGAAGACGGCAGCGAAAAAACGTTTATCTCCGGTTACAGCAACCGCTACTTACCGAACATTTGGGACCTTTCACATGACTAAACCGGTTTTCCCTTTACGCCAGGCGGCGGAACTAATGGATGCGCTGCGACAGCAGCAGGAAGTGGCGATTGTCGATGTGCGCGATGAAGCGCTGTTTGCCACCGCGCATCCGCTGTTTGCGGTGAATATTCCGCTGTCAAAACTGGAGCTTGAGCTACTGGACCGCATTCCGCAGCGCACCACCGCGATTACGCTGTATGACAGCGGCGAAGGCCTGGCGCAAACCGCTGCCGAGCGCATTGCTGCACTGGGTTACAGCAATGTCGCGCTGCTGGCAAATGATTTGGCCGGCTGGCAAGCGGCGGGCGGCGAACTGTTTATCGACGTGAATTCACCCAGCAAAGCGTTTGGCGAGCTGGTTGAGCATCACAATCACACGCCCTCTTTGTCAGCGGACGAAGTGCATCAGCTGATTAACAGCGATGCTAACGTGGTGGTGCTGGATGCGCGCCGTTTCGATGAGTATCAAACCATGAGTATTCCAGGCGCTACCAGCGTGCCGGGCGGTGAGCTGGTGCTGCGCGTGCGTGATATCGCGCCGTCGCCGGAGACCACGGTGATTGTTAACTGCGCCGGTCGCACACGCAGCATCATCGGTACGCAATCGCTGGTCAATGCCGGAATTCGCAATCCGGTGTTCGCGCTGCGCAATGGCACCATCGGCTGGACGCTGGCCGGACATGCGCTGGATAAGGGCCAGTCGCGCCGTTATGGCGAGACCAGCGAAACCGCCCAGCGTCAGGCGGCAAACAATGCGCGCAGCATCGCCGATCGCGCGGGTGTGGAACGTATCCCACTCGCCACGCTGAAGCGTTGGCAGCAAGAGACGCGCACCACTTATCTGTTTGATGTGCGTGATGCCGACGAGTACGCCGCCGGGCATCTGCCTGGCAGCCGCCACGTGCCGGGGGGCCAATTAGTGCAGGAGACCGATCATTACGCCAGCGTACGCGGTGCGCGCATCGTGCTGATTGATGATGACGGCGTGCGCGCCAATATGACCGCATCCTGGCTGGCGCAGCTTGGCTGGCAGGTTTCAGTGCTGGAGGAGCTGCAGGCCAGTGATTTTAGTGAAAGCGGAAACTGGAAAGCGCAGGTGCCGCCCGTCGCTCAACCCGAATTCATCTCACCGCAGCAGTTAGCGGAATGGCTGCAGGAAGGGCAAACGCAGGTGCTGGATTTCACCACGCGCGCAAACCATCTTAACAGCCATATTCCGGGCGCGGCCTGGTTGCTGCGATCTGCTCTGCAACAGCAAGGCAAGGCGTTGTTGCCGGAGGCGCGTCGCTATGTATTAACCTGTGGCAGCAGCCTGCTGGCAGGCTATGCGGTGGAACAGGTGGCTGAGCTGACCGGTAAACCTGTGTTTGTGCTGGAAGGCGGTAACGCTGCCTGGCGCAGCGCGGGTTTGCCGACGGAGCAAGGAGAACAGCATCTGCTGTCACCGGCTATTGATCGCTATCGTCGCCCGTATGAAGGCACCGATATTGAAGCAGGCGTGATGCAGGCGTATCTGGAGTGGGAATACGGTTTAGTGGCGCAGCTGGATCGCGATGGCACGCACGGTTTCCGTGTGCTGCAATTGCAGCCGCAGGTAGCAACCGTCTGATAGCGTATTCTGTGGGGGCATTGCTCTCATGCAGATTGGTCGCCATAAATGGCGACCCTACGAAACGACAAAACCGCAGTTAAATGCGTTGCGTTTAGAAGGTGATTTTTTTGAATGCGTTCAGAACGAACAGAGATTTGGTGGAGATAAGCGGGATCGAACCGCTGACCTCTTGCATGCCATGCAAGCGC
>NZ_DALYOQ010000075.1:0-26173 GCF_031974595.1 Pantoea sp. CTOTU46764
AGAATATTGGTCTGGAAAGCGATGCCATCGATCACGCTGGTGATGTCGGCGATCTTCTTCGAACTGCCGGCAATATCGCTCATGGTGCGCACCACGCCTTGCACCACGTCGCCGCCCTTCTGCGCAGTTTCAGAGGCGCTCAGCGCCAGTTGCGACGCCTGACGCGCGTTTTCGGCGTTCTGCTTCACAGTGGCAGTCAGCTGTTCCATGCTGGCGGCAGTCTGCTCCAGTGAAGCCGCCTGCTCTTCGGTACGTGCCGAGAGATCGTTGTTGCCCGCAGAGATTTCGCTCGCCCCGGTAAAGATGGCATCCGAACCGTCACGCACATCACTCACCGTGCGCACCAGCGACTGCTGCATCTCATGCAGGCTTTCCGCCAGCTGGCTCATTTCGTTGCGCCCTTCGACCGCGATGCTCTGCGTCAAATCGCCCTGCGCAATGTGCTGAATATGCTGAATGTTGTCATTAAGCGGCTTGATGAGGATTTTGCGCATGCCAAACCAGCACAGCACAATCACCGCCACCACAATCGCCAGCACCGCGCCTAACAGCCAAATCATGTGATCGTAGGCTGAGCTGTTCGCTTCGGCGCCCGCAGCGGTCAGGCGATCCTGATCGGCACGCCACTGGCGATACTCTTTCAGGAAGGCGTTTTGGCTCGGCGCAACCGGCGCTTTGGCTGCCTGATCGAGATCTTTTGCTACCAGCGCATCCTGCAACTGGCCCAGCGCACTGGCATAGGCGGTATAGGTTTCATCCACACGTTTATTCAGCGCGGCATCCTGTCCCGGCGTGTCCGGCGTGGCTTTAAATAGCTGATAGTTATCGGCGGCCTCTTTCTGGAAGGCTTTGCTGTCGTCATATAAACCAGCGATATCCGCTTCGCTGCCGGTGAGTTTGCTGGTTGCGATACGCAGCTGAATGCGGGTTAACACAACACGGCTCTGATTGAGGCTCATGTAGGCGTCGTTGATAGCGGCAGTGTTTTTGCTCGCCAGTTGTGAAACGTTAAAACTGTTTTTGTCATCGCTTAGCGCTTTGAAAAACAGTGAGCCGGATGCCAGCTGTAAAAAGCCAAACACCAACAACACCAGTAATAAGCTGGTGACCACGCGGATTCTCGTAAACATAGTTTGCCCTGGAAAATGAAGAAAAAATGGTACCGACTCGTTATCGACCAAAGGCGAAGAATATTGAGGGATATTGAGGAGGTTTTGCTGTTGATTTGTAAGGAATTACTTCACGTTCGTGATATTAACGGGCCGCAGCAGCGCGGCCCGTTGCGGGGATTATGCGGTACGCAGGTTATCCACCAGCGCCATCTCTTCGCTGCTCAGCAGCTTTTCGATGTCGACCAGAATCAGCATACGTTCACCCAACGCACCCAGACCGGTCAGGTACTCGGTAGACATGGTGACGGCGAACTCTGGTGAAGGGCGAATCTGCTCTTGCGTCAGCGACAGCACGTCAGAAACACCATCGACCACGATGCCCACCACGCGATGCTCAAGATTCAGCACGATCACTACGGTGTTCTCGTTGTACACCACATCCGGCTGCGAGAATTTCACGCGCAGGTCGATGATCGGCACGATCACGCCGCGCAGGTTGGTCACGCCTTTGATGAATTCCGGCGTGTTTGCGATGCGGGTTACCTGATCGTAACCACGAATCTCCTGCACTTTCAAAATGTCGATGCCGTACTCTTCGTCACCCAGTGTGAAAACTAAGAATTCCTGGCCCACGGTTTCGCCAGCGATTTTGGTCACGGTTGCCATGTCAGTCATTTTTTTACCCTTTCGTTATCTATTACGCTGCGGCACCGGCCACACGCTTTTCACGGTTCAACGATTGCAGTGCTGAGACATCCACAATCAGCGCCACGCTACCATCGCCCAAAATGGTGGCGGCAGAGATGCCCGGCACTTTGCGATAGTTGCTTTCAAGGTTTTTCACTACCACCTGATGCTGACCAATCAGCTGATCAACCAGCAGCGCATAGCGACGGCCTGCGCTTTGCAGAATCACCACGATGCCTTGCGTGGCGTCGGTTTTGGCGTTCTGCACCTCAAACACATTCCACAGCTCTACCAGCGGCAGATATTCGCCACGCACTTCCAGCACGCGCTCGCCACCGGCCAGCGGTTTCAGCTCTTCGGCGGTTGGCTGCAGCGATTCCATCACCGCGTTGAGCGGCAGAATGAACACTTCGTTAGCCACGCGCACTGACATGCCGTCAAGGATCGCCAGCGTCAGCGGCAGCAGGATGCGAATGGTGGTGCCTTTGCCCTGCTTCGAGGAGATTTCAACGTGACCGCCCATCTCCTGAATATTACGTTTCACTACGTCCATGCCCACGCCACGGCCCGACACGTCGGTGACCTGCTCGGCGGTGGAGAAGCCCGGCGCGAAGATCAGCATGCCGACCTCTTCGTCGCTCATGCTGTCGCTGACCGGCAGACCAGACGACAACGCTTTGGCCAGAATACGTTCGCGGTTCAGACCGGCACCGTCATCGATCACTTCGATGCAGATGTTGCCGCCCTGATGTTCCGCAGAGAGCGTCAGGTTGCCGACGGCGGTTTTATTCGCCGCCAGACGTTTTTCCGGGGTTTCGATGCCGTGATCGAGGCTGTTACGCACCAGGTGCGTTAACGGATCGATGATGCGTTCAATCAGGCTCTTATCCAGTTCGGTTGAGCTGCCGAGCAGCGTCAGTTCCACTTCTTTGCCCAGCTTGCTGGCCAGATCGCGCACCAGGCGCGGGAAGCGGCTGAAGACATACTCCATCGGCATCATACGAATCGACATCACCGATTCCTGAAGATCGCGGGCATTACGCTCCAGCTGACCCATGCTGTTCAGCAGGTCGCCGTGCGCCACCGGATCCAGCGCGCCTGAGCGTTGCGCCAGCATCGATTGGGTGATCACCAGCTCGCCAACCAGGTTAATCAGCTGATCCACTTTCTCCACGGCCACGCGGATACTGCTGGATTCGCTGCCTTTGGCCGGTGCGGCGGCACGCTTAGGTTCACGTTTCACCGCTGGCGTAATATCGGTCACGGTGGCGGTTTGCACCGCTTCGGCAGCCACTTCCGCTATCGGCGCTTCGGTAACGGCCGCTGCGCCTGTCGGGAAGTGGATCTGTGCTTCATCCAGCACAAAACAGAGCACCGCGACGATGTCATCTTTGCCGACGCCATCAATGGTGACGTCCAGCGAATTAGCGCCTTTCACCACGTTGCTGACGGTACCCAGATTACCGAGCTCTTCCAGCATCAGCTCCGGCTCTTTCTCTTTCAGGTCAACCAGTTGCAGGCGCAGACCTGCGGCGGCTGCCGGTGCAGCAATTTCAACCACTTCGGCGACCTTGGGCGCTTCAGGCGCAATGCCTTTCGCTTCCAGTGCCAGCTGACGCAGCGCTTCGCAGATGTATTTAAAGCTTTCTGCATTCGGCTCCTGCGCCGTTTTATAGGCATCGAGCTGTTCTTGCATAATATCTTTGGTTTCCAAAAACAGGTTGATGATATCGGTGCTGAGCTGCATCTCGCCGCGGCGCGCACCATCCAGAATGTTTTCCAGGATGTGGGTGGTTTCCTGTAAAACCGTAAAGCCAAACGTACCGGCTCCGCCCTTGATGGAGTGGGCGGCGCGGAAGATGGCATTCAACTGCTCGGAATCGGGCTCCTGGGGATCAAGTCCCAACAGGTGTTGCTCCATATCCGCTAACAGCTCATCGGCTTCATCGAAAAACGTCTGGTAAAAATCGCTGATGTCCATGCTCACGGGATCACCTCGGCTGTGAGGGTTGGTCTGGTGTCACCGCGCTCGCCGCGGGCGTCGCCGCTGCCGCAGGGGCCGTTGCAGCAACCGGCGCAGCCGGTGTCGCAGTAGAACCTGTTGGGGCAGTCGACGCAGCCGGTACAGCGGGTGCGGTAATGTCGGGAATAATTTGCGCCGGGTCGCTCACCTGAACGGCATCGCTCTCGGCATTCTCTTTTTCAATCGCCGCTTCGGTGTCGTGATTCAACACCAGCAGGCTAATGCGGCGGTTGACTGCATCATTAGCACCACGGTTTTTCAGCTTCATGGTGTCGGCCATACCGACCACACGCAGCATTTTGGCGCCGTCGAGGCCACCAATCACCAGCTCGCGCCGTGAGGCATTGGCACGATCCGCCGACAGTTCCCAGTTGCTGTAGCCACGGTCGCCGTTGGCATACTGGAAATCATCGGTGTGACCCGCGAGGCTGATTTTGTTCGGGATATCATTCAGTACCGGCGCGATGGTGCGCAGGATGTCGCGCATGTAAGGCTCCACGTCCGCGCTGCCGGTTTTAAACATCGGGCGGTTCTGGCTATCGATAATCTGAATGCGCAGTCCCTCTTCCACCATGTTGATAATCAGGTGCGGACGCAGCGCTTTCAGACGCGGATCGGCTTCAATCAGCTGGTCGAGCTTTTCCCGCAGGCGATTCAGGCGGATCTCCTCCAGCTTCTTCTTCTGCGCATCCATATCGACAATCTTCTTCACTTCACCCTTTTGCTGCGTCGGATCGTCGCCGCCGCCGGGGATCGGGCTTTCGCTGTCGCTGCTGCGCTGACCGCCGCTTAACGCCACTTTCAACGGCGTTTTGAAGTATTCCGCAATTTGGACCAACTCTTTGGGGCTGGAGATGGAGAGCAACCACATCACCATAAAGAACGCCATCATCGCCGTCATAAAGTCGGCATAGGCAATCTTCCACGAACCGTGGCTCCCATGGTGACCTTTATGTTTGCGCTTTTTAACCAGCACAATGGGGCGATTGCCTGCTTTCATGAATTCTCATCCGAAGTTTGTTTCGCCGGGTTCTTGGCGTTACGCACGTGCTCTTCCAACTCTGAGAACGAGGGACGCTCGGCGGAGTACAGCGTTTTACGACCAAATTCCACGGCGATTTGCGGCGCGTAACCGTTGAGGCTGGAGAGCAACGTCACCTTCACGCACTGCATCATCTTGGTGGTTTCGGCACATTTCTGACGCAGCACCGACGCCAGCGGAGAAATAAAGCCGTAAGCCAGCAAAATGCCGAGGAAGGTGCCGACCATCGCGTGGGCCACTAACGCACCCAGTTCGGCCGCCGGACGGTCGGCTGAGGCAAGTGCGTGCACCACGCCCATTACCGCCGCGACAATACCGAAAGCCGGTAAGCCATCACCCACCGCCGATATACTTTGCGCGGGTACTTCGCACTCGTGCTCGTAGGTCTCGATCTCTTCATCCATCAATGCTTCGATTTCGAAGGCGTTCATATTTCCGCTGACCATTAAACGCAAATAATCGGTAATAAAATCGACTAACTGTTTATCGGACAAAACACGCGGATAGTTAGCGAAAATTTCACTCTGGCTGGGATCTTCAATGTCGCGTTCTAATGACAACATGCCTTGCTGACGCGATTTCGCCATCAGGCGATACAGCAGCGCCATTAAATCCATGTACACGGCTTTGTTATATTTCGAGCCGCGCATTAACAATGGCAGCGCTTTTAATGTTTTCTTAATCGATTTGCCATTATTGCCGACTAAAAAAGCACCAATACCGGCACCGCCGATAATGATCAGCTCCGCCGGTTGATAGAGCGCGCCTAAATGTCCGCCGACCATCGCGTAGCCGCCCAACACGGAGCCGACGACCACGATATAACCCAGAATTATCAGCACAAAAAATCCTTACGTCCGTAACGTGTTGATGGAAGTTAAGCCAGAGAGCCGCAGGTGTTATTCGTTTATCGCAGGCAAAAAAAAAGCAGCGGTATTAACCGCTGCTGGATGTTTTCCACGATGCGAACAAACTTAAACGGCGCGTTTAACCTGTTCATCCAGCAGTTGTGGAAAGGTATCGGCAGAATCTGCAGAAAGTTTACGTCTTTTTACGGCACGTGATGGCGGCTGGCACAGGCTGCAGACAAAGCTGCCGACGGGCTGGTGCGCGTGGTTAATAAAGCTGCCACCACAGCACTTACAGTCAGACAGTTCCAGCATGCCGCTTTCAACGAATCGCACTAGGGTCCAAGCACGCGTTAGCGCCAACAGCGGGCCCTCGTCCGATTGCGGACACTGCTCAAGATACAAGCGATAAGCTTTGATTACCGCTTCAACGCCACTGTTCAACCCGGTTTTCAGCAGGAACTGCCAGGCGTTACAGAACATAGAGGAGTGGATGTTTTGTTCCCAGGTCATGAACCAATCAGTAGAGAATGGCAGCATGCCTTTCGGTGGTGGAGCACCACGCAGTTCTTTATACAGTTTAATCAGGCGACCACGGCTCAGCTGCGTTTCACTCTCCAGCATTTGCAGTCGTGCGCCCAACGTAATCAGCTCCATTGCCAGCTGAATATCGCGCGCTTCCTGAACAATACTTTTTTCGGTCATTAAACGGCCCTCTTCTTCGCGGAGACGTCATCTTTAGACGCATTCCGCAGCAGGCGGCTGGATAATAAAATACCGGTGTGGATTTGCTGCAAGTCATCCACGCGTGACTCTTGAGTCAGACGATTAATATGGTTGTGATCGGTAAAACGGAACTGGCAAACCAGTTGATTGGTTTCCGCTAATTTTACCATTTCAGGTAAGGTTAATTGCGACAATGCATCAGCCATCGATTCATCGATGCCTAAACGAAACATTGCTGAAGCTTTTTCCTGGTTAATTAAACGCTGAGCAAGAAGCAAATATGACAAATTGATGTCATATATATGTTTTAGTAATTCTGATGTACCCATTTTTTCCATCCTGATAGACGCGACACATATACGGCCACAGAATTAAATTGTTCTATGGTTCGGGCTGCTGGTTGGTAAATCTAAAGATGGCAAAAAATAATCAGGCTTGAGCCAACGCGTACCTAACTGTTTCACTTCCCGTCAGGACACTGATCAGTAGTAATCAAAACTCCAGGCCATTCTTTGCTTGAGTAGTAACCATCTTCCGTGACGTCTGCTTACAGTTTTTTAAGACTAATCTGAAAACAAGGCAAATCTATATCGTCTGATTTCGACATACAACGTGAGTGGCGCGAAATTTTAGATAAAGTGTGATCTGCGTCACACTTTTAAGGCAAATTTTTTCGCCAACCCTTCAGCATCGCTTTTCTGTTGTCTGTTTTTTGCGCGATTTATGATTATTTCTTTAATAATTTGCTGAAGTAAGGCGGATTTTAGGCTCTGCGGAAGATTGTCATTACAACGCGATCAGATATCTGCCTCGTTGCAATTAGGGTGCTATAACGCGCCATATAAAGAATTATATGCAGCATAATACTCTGAATTATCGCGAAACTATTCGCTTCTAAATTAATCACTTACAGGGAATATTGCCCATGTGCCGTAAAGCGAGACGCTAGCGAAGCGTGAAGACTGGGTGCAGAGCGCCTGGGAACTGTCAATGGATTGTAGGGAGTGTTTAGCGTGCGGCAGGGGATGTAACAGAGCGTTACATTAGAGAAATGAATGAATCGGCATTTTTTCGGTTTGCTACGCGTTTACTATCGGCGTACCACCTGAGATCTTTAGGGTTGAGACGAAAAAAAGCTTTTTTTACCTTTCGATTGCGTTCTTTTTAACCAAAATGTGCGCTTTTTGCTGATGAGTCAGCGCATTAGCGCTTAAAGAAATGAAATCGATTTCGTGAAGTTAGAATGGCGCGTGAAAACGCTGTGCAGTGAAGCAGAAATGAAGTTGTGATCGGTGGCGTAATGGCGGGTCGTTTTTTGGCGAGGAGGTTGTCATTGATGGCTGGGAGTTCCTGGAAACAAGGTCGCCATTAATGGCGACCCTACTTGTTGGGTGCGTGTTACGCTAATTTCGGAAAGGTAGCGACTTTATTTGCCGTGCCGTGATCGTCACTGCGTACCGGCAACGTATTTAAATCTTTCAGGAAGCTTTCGCGCCAGTGCGAAATATCCTGTTTGCGCAACACCGCCATCATGTCGTTATAACGCGAAATACGTTCGGTACGCGGCATGGTCAACGCGCGGTCCAGCGCTGCTGCCACCTCATCACGATCGTACGGATTGACGATTAGCGCCGAGGTCAGCTCATTGGCCGCACCGGCAAAGCGTGACAATACCAGCACGCCAGGGTTATCCGGGTCCTGCGCCGCCACATACTCCTTCGCCACCAGATTCATGCCGTCACGCAGCGGTGTAATCAAGCCGACGTTGGTGAGACGGAAGATCTTCATTAACAGGCGGCGATCAAAGTGCTGATTGAGGTAATAGAGCGGCGTCCAGCCTAACGTGCCGTATTTACCGTTGATGCGCCCTGCTTCCGTTTCCAGCTGATGACGGATGTCCTGATAAGCCTGCACGTCGCCGCGCGAGGTGGGCGCAATTTGCGAGTAGCGAACATTGCCACGATGCTGTGGGAAGTTCGCCAGCAAGGCTTCGAAGGCGAGGAAACGCTCCGGCAATCCTTTAGAGTAATCCAGACGCTCGCAGGCGATGATGTTCTGCAGATCGCCCAAATCACGTTTCATCGCCGCCATTTTCGGTGGCAACGGCCCTTCCGCCATCTCTTTAATGGTGTCCGGCTCAATACCAATCGGATAGACCTCGGTCATAAAGGTGTTACCGAAGGCGCGATGCTTCTTCTCTCCTTTATTCTGCAGCTGCGTTAGCTGGCTCAGGCTATCAAGGAAGGCAACGCGGTCGGATTCTGTCTGGAAACCCAGCAGGTCGTAGTCGCACAGCATTTCCAGCAGTTCCTGATGCGGCGGCAACGCGTTGAAGATCTCAGGCGTTGGGAACGGGATATGCAGAAAGAATCCAATGCGGTTATTAATGCCCTGTTTGCGCAGCTCGGCAGCAAACGGCAGCAGATGGTAATCGTGGATCCACAGAATATCGTCAGGTTTCAGCAGCGGTTTAAGGCGCTGTGCCAGCAAGGTGTTGACGCGGCAATAGCCATCCCAGGCTTCGCGCTGATACTGCACCAGATCAAGACGATAGTGGAAAGCCGGCCAAATCACGGTATTGGAGAACTGGAGATAATATTGATCGTAATCGTTTTGATTCAGCGGCAGTGAGGCATAGGTAATGCCGTCTTTTTCGATCTGCGAAAGTTCTTCATCTTCCTCTTCACCCGAGAATTCGCTGATCTCTCCGTTCCAGCCAAACCATAATCCTCCGGTATCTCGCAGAGCATCCAAAATACCGACAGCAAGCCCGCCAGCGCTGGCCTTGCTACCATCGGGAATCGCGATACGGTTAGATACGACGACTAAACGACTCATAACCTAAACTCCTTACCCACATTGTCATGTTCTAGTTGTAATAATAGTTGTTCAAGCCAGTGCCATACGGCCTCAACGCTGTCGAGGCGATAGCGTGCATGGCTGGCCCCTTCACCGACTTTGACAGAAATGCCCTGCATGGCGTTGACCGCGAGGAATCCTTTTTCGTCTGTCAGGTCGTCTCCCACAAATACCGGAATGCGTCCGGCAAAGGGCGCTTCCTGCATAAATTCACGCACGGCGGCACCTTTATCGATGCCTTGCGGCTTCAGTTCCACTACGCATTTGCCTGGCTGCAGCGCCAGCTCGGGAAAGCGTGCGGCCGCGTCTTCGGCCAGCTGCATGATGGCGTTTTCATACTGCGGCGCATTGCGATAGTGCAGCGCAAACGCCATGCCTTTCACTTCTAATAGCGTATTGGGCCATTGATCCAGCGTCTGCTGCAGTTCGGTTTGCAGCGTTTGCGCCACATCGCCCGGCAAGCTGTGGCGATGAATGCGGCCTGCCGCATCGCGGCGTTCTGCACCGTGCACGCCAGCGGCTGGCGCTTCGAGCGGCGCCACTAAGGCATCAAGTTGCGCAATCGGACGTCCGGAAACCAACGCGACGGCGCCGTGGCTGAGATTGGAAATTTGTTGCAGGAGCTGGCGTACCGAGGCGGGAATGGAGACCGACTCGGGCTGCGACTGAATCGCTGCCAGCGTGCCGTCGACATCAAAAAAGAAGGCATAAAGTCCGCCACTTAACGACGGCAAGGTGCTGTTCTGATTAACCGCGGGGGTCACGACTCTTCTCCTGTCTTGTGGAATTTACCATTACAGGATGTTCGGAGGCTGGCTGGGCGATCGAGGCGGTTACAACCGCAGAAGTGTGCGCGAGGAGGTTTTGCAGATAACACGGAATTTCGATAGATAACTCTCCACAAACAAACATCATTTGAACTCACTCGCCAGGCTGACTGCGAACATCGTCAGCTTTAAGTGTAGACGCAGATCACGATATTGCCAGATTCATGCGGCTTCGCTATAGGATAAGTGGCAGTTTTAGGGGTTATGCCGCAAAAGAATCGCCTCACGGGTTTTTCAACCGCTTCGCTTATTTATGCCAATATTACGCCCTTCTCCCGCCTCAATTCCCGGATTATGCCGACTTGCATCCGCCGCGCGGATTATCATATGGTGCGTTTACCGTGCGGCTACAGCGCGGAAATAGCGCCCTGATCGGCATTGATCACGGCTGTTAGACCCATTCAGGCAGGAATCCGGATGATGGAAAACCGATCGACATCACATTTTTCACTTGTCACGGCAGGTGATCGACGATGATCCCGCAAAGCTATAGCCAACGCGTTCACTTCTATTACTGCATTCTGGTCGCCCTGAAAATTAACGCCAAAACCAAGAAGTCTGGCGGTATACGCGGCAAGAATAACTTCCTGCTGAAATGGCTGCGTAATGCGCAGAACAACACCATTTTCCCGCCGGATATCACCAGCGAGATTGAGTGGCTGCGCGCCAAGATCATCAGCTCCGGGCCCGACACCGATCTGGAACCGATGCTGCAATATGTCTACGACACCGCGAAGCGTGCCGAGACCTTGCGTTTAGGCTCGTAATTTCTGTCGGGTTTTTCATTAAGTGGAAACCGCGTTTTTATTGAGGTAACGCAATATCTCCCTCTTAATTACCCCGTAAATCTGGATACGGTTAAATCTTCTTATCTTGATGTATTTAATCGAAAAAAATTAAATCTGGCATCTACGTGAAGGTAATTAATATGATTAACAGAATGATCCTCAATGAGACCGCTTATTTCGGTGCGGGCGCGATTAATTCGATTGTCGATGAGATTCACAAGCGCGGTTTTACTAAAGCGTTGGTGGTCACCGACAAAGATTTGATCAAGTTTGCTGTCGCCACCCGCATTACCGATCTGCTGGCGCAGCACGACCTCAGTTTCGAAATCTATGATGACGTGATTCCTAATCCCACCGTTGATGTGGTGCATGCGGGCGTCGATGCTTTTCGCCGTTCGGGTGCCGATTATCTGATCGCGGTGGGCGGCGGCTCGCCGCAGGATACCTGCAAAGCCATCGGCATGATGATTGCCAATCCCGAGTTCAGCGATGTGCGCATGCTGGAAGGCGGTGCCGCCACGCGTAATCCTTCCGTGCCGATCATTGCGGTGCCGACTACCTCAGGCACCGCAGCGGAAGTCACCATCAATTACGTCATCACCGATGAAGAGAAGAAGCGCAAGTTCGTCTGCTACGACCCGCACGATATTCCGGCGATTGCCATCATCGATCCCGACATGATGGCCAGCATGCCCGCCAGCCTGAAAGCGGCCACCGGCGTCGATGCGCTGACGCACGCCATTGAAGGCTACATCACGCGCGGTGCGTGGGAGCTCACCGATATGTTCCATCTCAAGGCGATTGAAATTATTGGCCGCTCGCTGCGTGACTCGGTCAAAGGCGTGCCGGCGGGCGTTGCCGATATGGCGCTGGGTCAGTACATCGCCGGGATGGGCTTCTCGAATGTCGGACTCGGTCTGGTGCACGGTATGGCGCACCCGCTGGGCGCGTTTTACGGCACGCCGCACGGCATCGCCAATGCGGTACTGCTGCCGCACATCATGGCGTTCAATGCCGAACATACCGGCGAGAAATACCGCGCTATCGCGCATGCTCTCGGCATGGAAGGTGCCTATGCCTGTTCATTAGCCGACGCACGTGCGCTGGCGATTGATGCGGTGATCACCCTGAACCACGATATCGGTATTCCGCTCAGACTGCGTGATATCGGCATGCAGGAGCAGGATGTGGATGCGCTCGCCGCCGCCGCCTTCGCTGATGTGTGTACGCCGGGCAATCCGCGCGAGTGCAGCGTCGAGATGATTAGATCACTCTATTGTGAACTGTTCTGATTAATGTCAATCAGGCAATGCTGAATGAACAGCATTGCCATTTATTAGCCGCATCGGTTATTCCCTGTTTATCGCCAATTACGCTAACTCTATCGGCAGATTAATCTGGAATTTTGCTTAATATTCGGATATGAGGCGTTCTCTTTGCAGGATGTGCCATAGTTCATGTTGATATGAAATATAAAGGATCCTGCTATGTTTGGCTTTTTAACCTCTCTTTTTGGTAGTCCCGAATCATTAGTGCAAGTCATGACGCGCCAGGACATTCAGGAATCGATTGAGGAAGGTGACAGAATTATTATTGATGAAGACGGCAACGCTTCGGTTAATCCATTGAGTCCTGAAGTACAGCGCGATTTTGCCCATCATGTCAGCACATTAAAGGATATTTAGATGGGCACGGCGATATTTATGGTAATGATGGTATGCGGTTATTGGTATACTAGCCGCGACATGTCGAGCCGTTTGAAAATTAAGCGCTCTTTTGGCTGGGATGTCTATTTTCTTATTGCACTGTATGGCTGCATATTTGTACTGCAAGGCGTGTTGGCGACCGCCATTATCTGGCTGATTCTGCTGGCCGCATCCGGTGTGAACAATGCCTTTGCCCTGACTTCGGCAGAAAATGTCCACTGGAATGTCGACTTCATGACGTGGAGTTTTTTAGGCATTCAGGCGCCGGTGGTATTGATGCTGGCCTTTGCCATCCTGTTCTGCATGTATCGCTCCAATTGGGCGGTGAGCGCCCGGCTTAACGCCGGTGGGCGCAAAGAGCTGTATCAGCGGCTTTCACGTTCCAACGGCATTGAACAGTTATTGCTGCAGTGCATGGAAGAAGGCGAACTGGCGTGGGTTACGCTGAAATCGCGCCGTATTTATATCGGTATGATTCATGCAGCAACGTTTGAGTATCCGAATACCGCCAATATTGTGTTGATCCCGATGCTAAGTGGCTATCGCGATTCACGCACGCTCAACCTGGCGATCGAGCATAATTACAGTTTGTGGTACCACAATCACGACATTGATTTCTCTTCGTCGCCGAAAAATGCCCTTGAGTTTCGCAAAGTGATTATGGTGCATCAAATAGAAAGTTTGTCGCTGTTTGATCCGGCTAGCGCCAGCGCATTAGCCATGGATAAGCAAAGCGGTAATAAACGCAAATGGATGAGGAGGTCTGCGCCTAAACGCGACTATCCATAATTTAATAATCAAAGATGCTGGCTTAATTGTTTATGTTGTGCCGAGCCAGCAACTCTCCATAATAAGTCAAAATAATAAGGTAATCATGATGGACTTTAAAAAGTTCGAGGCCATTCTGCAGCTGTGGGGAGATTTACACTTCACAGGAATTGAATTACAACAGCGTGATAATAAAAGCGAAATTTACGCCACCGGCACCAATAATCATACCCAGAGTCAACTTTATATTTGCACGCTTTCAACTGAAATTGCGTCACATATTCAGTTAAAACAGTTTCGCACTTGGTTACACAGAATTAACATTGGTAAAGCAAAACGCCGGTTGGCTCTGTCACGAAAGGAGTAATGAGATTGTCCCCGCATGGGGGACAGAGAAGAATATCAGGCGTCGTCAGGCGTATAGCCCACCACAATTTCCAGCGTTTTGCGCAGCACATCGGCTTCAGCATCACTTTCTGCGGTTTCCAGCGCCATAATCAGACAAAGAATAATCGATTTATTACTGACTCGTCCTTCCGTGGCCAGCACGTGGCGGATAACCCTATCCAATACGGCAGCTTCGTTTTTTAGCGTACTGTCTGCATTGCGAAAATGCTCTGCCAACTCGGTGTCAGGCAGTGCAGCATAGAGGTTGTGATTTTCCGACATGATTCCAGTCCCGTGATTGCGTATATTCCCGCATTGCTATGTCCTCAATGCGAGCCAATCGGTCAATGTTTACGATTGTTGCCAGACTGCTGGTTATGACCAAACAGCTGAAGAACGTTGTCTCGTTGCGGCTGCTCTTCGCGCAATTTTTTCCCCGCCGAAATGCTGTTGCGCACATCGGTGATGGCGGCAGTGATCGCTGCACGCTGTTCGTCATCGGTGCTCTGCTGTTTCATCAGCGTCAGCTGATCCATCAGCGCCTGAGTATTG
The DNA here is from genome assembly GCF_031974595.1 of Pantoea sp. CTOTU46764. Taxonomy (NCBI): domain Bacteria; kingdom Pseudomonadati; phylum Pseudomonadota; class Gammaproteobacteria; order Enterobacterales; family Erwiniaceae; genus Pantoea; species Pantoea sp. CTOTU46764. The sequence continues at coordinate 14,326 of NZ_DALYOQ010000075.1, forward strand.
ACGGGCCCCGGGCGCTGCAGCAACGCCAGCGCGGCTTCGCCAATAATTTCATCGATTATTTTCTGCTGTTCACTTCTATTCATAACGAATCATTCATAACGAATCTCTGATCGCCGCTTCGCCCCGGAGCGGGGCGAAACCAGTGTGGGAGCGTATTCAGAGTAAAATTCTAATACTTGTACAAGTTTGAAATCTGACAGGCTCTCAGCTTTCGCGTTCAAATAATAAGCCAATCAGCTGATGATAGTGATGCTCTTCTTCTGCGTTGGCGGCCAGTTCCAGTCTGCGCAGCAGCTTGGTACAGAGCGATTTGCGGTTGAGATTACGGCCTTCGCGTAAGATTTCAACCACGATCTGACCCAATGTTTCTTGCTGCGATGGCAGCGACGCTTTGCTGAAGTAGTTGGCAATGGCCTCGACTGAACTCGGCGTGTATCCGTTCTGACGCATAATTGACCCCAATAATTAAAAAAGTTAGGTCATTTGACCTAAGTAAAGTTGTACAGGTAGCAAAAAGCTGTACAAGGAGCTTACTCAAGTTAGCAGGCGGGATTTGTTGCAAAAAGTGCTAATAAAGGTGAATTAGGATAATTGGAAAGCTTTTATTTCCAAATCCGTGCGCTCAGCGCCGAAAGTCATCGACGCGTGAGCTTATTGGGCTGGTCAACTGTCGTCGGTATCGGCCGAAGGCATTCTGACGCTGCCTTCCTGACGACTCAACCCGCGCAACGCGGAATGGACGCGGTTATCTCTGCCCGCCGGTTGACGGTGCGTGAGCAACCATTGCTGAGCCTGGGCAATGCGCTGCTGCTGTTGCGTGTTTTGCTCTTTTCTCGCAATGCGCGCGAGCTCTGTCAGCAGCGATGAGACGCTGACATCCTCACGACGTAGCAGTAACGCATAGGCGGCTTCGCCGATAATTTTAGGTTGCGAATCTGACATCTTCTACCTCCTGAGAATATGGGCTTACGCTTAGTTCTCACTACTCACTATAGATCATCAGCGTGATACCTTGTTAACAGAAAGCTCTGGTTATCTTGGGTTTTTGTTACTAACACGTTATGGTAACTGCCCTTCGGTGGCCTCTGCTCGCACCGACGATGTGAATTAATAACAAGAATGAAGCAAGGAAATCTGGCATGGAGTTCACCATACGCAAAGCCAAGGCAGAGGATGCAGAGCTGCTGCACCTGCTGGGGCGCATGACCTACAGCGCGCATTTTAAACATATGTGGGTTTCCGCAGAAGAGCTGGATGCCTTTATCGACAAGGAATATGGCCTGGCGGAGCTGAATAGCAGCCTCGCGGCCCCCAACGAGAGCTGGCTGATCGCCGAGACCGACAAGCCGATTGGCTTTGCCAAAGTTACCTGGAACACACCGGTACCGGATTCCGGCATGAGCGGCGCGCTGCTGAATAAGCTGTACCTCAATCCGGAAGAAACCGGCAAAAACTACGGTCGCTGGATGTTCGAGAGCATCATCAATGAGGCGCGCGACAAGCGTGAAGGTTATCTGTGGCTGGAAGTGTTAGGCGATAACGTGCGTGCACGTAAGTTCTATGAAGCCTTTGGTATGCAGCACATCAAAGACATTCCGTTTGTCACCGCTTCGCAGCAGAGTACCCTGCAGATCATGGGAATGATGATTTAAGCGCAGCGGCAAGCCGTTCGGCACAAAATAAATTTCCTTTGTTGCCAACTGTTTTGCAAATCATTGCCGGTTCTGGCTTGATCAAACTGCCCAATCGACATTACTGTATACACATACAGTAATGATTTGAGATCGCAGCCATGCAGTTTTATCAGCCCGCGGAAATCCGCGCCATTCTCGCCTTACCCTTGTTCATCAGCCGCGTGCCCTGCGGCTTTCCGTCCCCAGCTCAGGACTACGTTGAACAACGCATTGACCTCAACGACTTTTTAGTCGATCACCCCAGTTCAACCTACTTCATCCGAGTCAGCGGTGACTCGATGATCGACATTGGTATCAATGAGGGCGACATGCTGGTAGTGGACAGCTCGCTGAAACCCAAACACGGTGACATTGTGGTGGCTTCGCTTTCCGGCGAGTTCACCGTGAAACAGTTGATGCTGCAGCCTTACCTGCATCTCAAACCGATGAATGCTGCGCATGCGGTTATTGCCATTCCTGACGCCGATGAGTTCGAAGTCTTCGGCATCGTTAAACACGTGATTAAAACCATAGGCCGCTGATGTTTGCCCTGGTGGATGTGAACTCGTTTTACGCCAGCTGTGAAACGGTGTTTCGCCCGGATCTGCGTGGCAAACCGATTGTGGTGCTGTCGAATAACGACGGCTGCATTATTTCCCTGAGCAGAGAAGCCAAGGCGCTGGGCATCAAGATGGGCGCGCCCTACTTCAAACATCGCGAAGAGCTGATGCGTCACAAAGTGGTGGTGTTCTCGTCTAACTATGCGTTGTATGGCGATATGTCGCGCCGCGTGATGGAGACGCTGGCGCTGATATCCACGCGTGTGGATGAGTATTCCATCGACGAAGCCTTCGTTGATGTTACCGGCATCAATGCCTGCATGACGTTTGAACAGTTAGGCTGCGATATCCGCGACCGCATTTATCAGGACACCCATCTGCGCGTGGGTGTCGGCATTGCACCGACCAAAACCCTCGCCAAACTCGCCAACTGGGCGGCCAAACGCTGGACCAAAGCCGAGAACGTGATGGATCTCTCTTTGCCCCACCGTCAGCGCGAGTTGATGAAACTCGTCAAGGTTGAAGAGGTGTGGGGCGTGGGCCGCCGCTTATCGAAAAAGCTCAACCTGATGGGGATTAACACCGCGCTGGAATTAGCGGAAACCCCAACCGCGCTGATCCGGAAACACTTCGGCGTGGTGCTGGAGCGCACGGTACGTGAATTATGTGGCGAGTCTTGTCTGGCGTTTGAGGAGGTGATTCCCAACCGACAAAATATTCTCTGCTCGCGCTCGTTTGGCGATCGTATTACCGAATATCAGGATATGCGCGAAGCCATCGCCAATTACGCCGCGCGCGCCGCAGAAAAGCTGCGCAGCGAGCGGCAATATTGTCGTCATATCGGTACGTTTATTCGCACTAGCCCGCACGATCCGCATCATCCTTATTACGCCAATGCGGCCAGTCAAACCTTGATTACGCCGACCGCTGACAGTCGCGATATTATTCAGGCCACGCTTAATTGTTTAGATCGCATCTGGGTTCCCGGTAAGCGTTATATGAAAGGCGGCGTGATGTTGGGCGATTTCTTTAGCGATGGCGTGGCGCAGCTTGATCTGTTTGCGGAATATCAGCCGCGTCATAATAGTGACCAACTGATGGCCCTGATCGATAAGATGAATGCCCACCAGCGCGGCGCGCTATGGTTTGCCGGGCAAGGCATTCAGAAACCCTGGTCGATGAAACGCGAGATGCTGTCACCGGCGTACACCACGCGGCTGGCGGATCTGCCGGTGGCGAAGTAACCGCTTCACGCTTGAATTATGCCAATGCGATATTCAGGCCCTAACACGGCCACAGCTTAATAGCATCCGGAGAACCGGGTTCGGCGAAAAGATGTTTCAGCAGATCAAAAAAACGCGCCAGTCAGTGTAATACTCGTCAGTTAAGCTTCTTTCGGTCACCATAAATGGCGACCCTACAAAGGCTCGGCGCGTTTTTCGTAGGGTGCGCATTCATGCGCACCTGCATGCATAGGCAAATTAATGCTTAACTGAGCGGTATTAAGGCAGTCAGCGCGGTTTTTTTGCAGGCATCTGGCGTGGGTGCGTTACTTTGCCGCCCTGTTCGCCTCAGAAGCGGCATTCATACCCGGGTGCAGATTTACCCCTGAAACGTCGGTGGTTTCTCGTGCCTTATGCAGGTCGCATGCAGCCTGCATTGATAACCACAGGCGCGCCGCAATACCCAGCCCCGCCTCAAGCCGCACCGCCATTTCAGGGCTGACCGATGCTTTCCCGCTGGCGACTTTGCTCAGCGCTGAAGCAGAAACGCCAAGCTCTTTCGCCAGTACGCGCAAGCCAATATTGTTATCTTCGATGTATTCGGTGATCAGACCGCCCGGATGCGGGGGATTGAACATTGCCATCAGTGGTAGTCCTCCAGGTTGAGAATATAGGCATCGCCGTCGGTGAATTCGAAGGTGATACGCCAGTTAGCCCTGACCGTTAATGAAAACAGGTTTTTCCTGTCCCCTTTCAAGGGATGAAAGCGAAATCCCGGATAGTTTCTGAATTCATCCGTGGAGAGCGCCTCATCGATGACCAGAAGGCGAAGCCGAATGCGTTCCGCATCCTGCGCCTGGACGCCGCTGATATCACCTTTTTCAAACAACTTTTGTAATCCCTTATGCTTCCAGCTTTTAATCACGTCACGCCTCCGCGTTTCCTGTTGAGAAACACTATACCACATGTTTCCCGACAGGAAACAGACCTAAATCTTTCTTTTTCACAGCGCACCTCAGACTCAAGTCCTGAGAGGATCTACCGGTGGCGAAGTAAGCGCTTCACGCTTGAATTACACGCATGCCAATGCGATATTCAGGCCCTGACACGGCCACAGCTTAATAACATCCGGAGAACCTATGTCGAATGAAGAACGCGTAAACGAGCTGGAAGAAACGGTAAACCAGCTGCAGATTGAAGTCGCTGCCTTGCGCGAGTTAATGATTAAGCAGGTGGCGGTTAATAACATCACCTTCAAAGGGAAATATGATGAGGTGATTATTCAGCTAGCGAAAGAATATGAAGAGCGCGGCTTAGAGGACGAAAGGAATAGCCAGATGCACGAAGCGCTGCGTCAATATATCAAATACCAGCTGCCTGCCGTGGAATAAACCCACGGTTATTTCTGCTCTTCTGGCAGCGAGGCGATATTTATGCCTTTCGCCCCATCACGCCCTTCACGCTTTGCCTGATACAAAGCATGATCGGCGTATTCCAGCAGTTTCACGGCGCTCACCGCCGCGGCCGTAACGGTGGTGGCGCAGCCGGCACTGAGCGTGACATGGCCAACGGGCGAAGCAACATGGGGAAGCTGCATCACCCTCACCGCTTCAACCACGCGATTGGCAATGGTCATCCCTTCACCAAATGAGGTATCCGGTAATATCAGTGCAAACTCCTCGCCGCCATAGCGCGCGGCCATGTCTGAACGTCTCCCAGTGACAGACGACAGCACCTCGCCAACCACTTTCAGGCATTTATCCCCGGCAATGTGACCATAGGTGTCGTTGTAGTGTTTGAAGAAATCAATATCCATCATGATAAGCGAGAGCGGTTTGCCGCTGGCCGTCGCATGGGTTAACGCTTCACGCAGGAAACGATCAAATTCCCGGCGATTCGCCAGCCCGGTTAAACCATCGACATGCGCGAGTTTATTCAGCGTCAGGTTGGCGTTGTGCAGTTCGTCACGCAGCAGCGTCAGCTCCTGCTGGTAGCGCAACACGCGACGTGCCTGACGCAGCTGGAAGGTGCCGAGTAAGATGATGGTCAGCATCAGAATAATGCTGAGCAGAATATCCTGCGCCCGACCGTTGACCCACACGTGAAACAGATCGTCGCTGTTGTAACCTGCCGCAACAATAATCGGATAACGATCGGAACGGGCAAAACCAAAGATACGCGGTTGCCCATCCAGCACCGATCGCCACTGCCCGCTGCCGCGATCCATCTTAGCCAGCATCTCCTGAAACAGCGGGCTGGCTGAGAGATTCATACCGATGTAACTGTCTGGCATCGGACGCGCATAGAGCACGGTGCTATCAGCCAGCATTAACACCAGCACATCGCGTGCACCGATCTCATAGTAGCTGTAGAAGCGGCGGAAAAAATCCACCTTGATGGTGGCCAGCAACACGCCCTTAAATCCACCACTGGCATCACTGACGCGCAGGGAAACGGGGATCACCAAATCGCCGGTGCTACGACTGGTGATCACCGGGCTAATATGCACGCTGTTACGATGGTTGCTGCGCTGAAAGGTGAAGTATTCACGATCGGAGTTATTAATATTGTTGGGCACGCGTTCAGCAGAGGTCGCGATCCACTTGCCCTCGGCATCGTAATAGAAGAGTCCATGCAGTTGTGGCAGACGACGTTGCAGTTCGCGCATGGTGTTACTCAGATCGGCGCCCTGAATATGTGTGGCCAGCTGCAGCTGGAGATCACGCTGCATCTGCCGCAGCGACAGCTCCGTCTGCAAAAAGGTATCTTCCGCCTGACGCGACTGCGACAGCGCCAGGTTCATCGCCGTTTGCTGCGTTTGTCGCACGGTGCCGAGCCAGTCTTCGCGCAGCGTCCAGATGCTCATCCCCACGACGGTGATAATCAAAAAGAGACCGGACAGCACAATACTTTGCTGCAAACCCGCGTCAGATGTCGCCTTAGGATCCATTTTTCTTTTTAACGGCATGTTGTCCTCTGTTTTCAAGCTACAACAGAGTTAAGCATGTAATGGGTGCAGTACGTGATAAGGCGGATATATTTCGGACCATCGATAACTCATATGACCAGTAACGAGATATTACTGTAGTATAGCTCCACCACACACAGTGGCTGCACTACGGCACGCGTTTACAACGAGATCATTCGGTAGTCACATCGACCAGCCCGCGAAATGCGGGCTTTTTTTATTTGAGAGGCAGAGAGAGCAGGACGGAGCAGAAAGCGCCGCCCTGAAGGTTTTATGCCGCGACGGTCAGCGCTTTTTTACTGCGCGACCAGACGCGATGGGATGCCATCAACGCGAGGAAATCCGCCATAAAGCTGCCTTCGGCTTTCACCGCTTCCACCAGCCCTTCTTCGGTTTCATTATCCTGCACGTTGAACTGCGCTTTGAATCGGCGCGCATCACCGCTCAGACCAATGGCTTTCAGATGCTTATACGCTTCCAGCAGGAAATAGCGCGCATCGCCGCTCAGCAGCAACGCATCAATATTGCCATCCGGCACAATCACCGCATCAAAGGTCAGCGAAGGAAGACCGGTAAAGGTGGCATCAACCGGCAGCACCGAGCCGTCGTCCGCCAGCACTTGCCCCATATGCGCCGCCAGGATTTTAGCATGCACGCCCTGCGCTTTTAGCGCCTGCAGAATCGCCAGCACGTCGGCAGCTTTCACGCCGTCACTCAGAAGTAACGCCACCTGACGGCCCTTAATATCGCCGCTCGGTTGCGCATAAAGACTGAGACTTTCATCCTTCGTCAAGCCATTCACATCCTTCGGCGGCGCGGTGTTGAGCTGTTCATCACTTAGCTTCAGACCGAGATTGGTGGCGACAGCCTGCGACAGCGAGACATCAATCTGCAGCAGATGATCGACCACGCGTTCGCGAATATAAGGACGCGCCACCTTACTGAGCTCAAACGAATAAGCGCCAATAATGTGCTGCTGCTCTTCCGATGTCTGGCTCAGCCAAAACAGCCGTGGCTGCGAGTAGTATTCGCCAAACGATGGGCTGCGCTCGCGCACCTTGCTGCCTTCCACCCGCTCCTGATAGCTCTCGAATCCGCCCTGTTTCGCTGCTGGCGGCACTTCACGCGGCCAGTTGTTGTTGATGGAGTTCGGTTCGTAGTTGGCTGGATTGGTGTCAATTTCCGTGCGATGCATGCCCTGACGCTGGAAGTTGTGGTACGGGCAAACCGGACGATTGATCGGAATCTCATGGAAGTTCGGCCCACCCAAGCGGCTGATTTGCGTATCGGTGTAGGAGAACAAACGGCCTTGCAGCAGCGGATCGTTGCTGAAATCCAGCCCCGGCACAATGTGGCCCGGATGGAACGCGACCTGTTCGGTTTCGGCGAAGAAGTTGTCCGGATTGCGGTTGAGCACCATTTTGCCGACCAGCTCAACCGGCACCAGCTCTTCCGGAATCAGTTTGGTGGCATCGAGAATGTCGAAATCGAACTTGAACTCATCCTCTTCCGGGATCAGCTGCAAACCCAACTCATATTCCGGGAAATCGCCCGCTTCAATCGCTTCCCACAGATCGCGGCGATGGAAGTCAGGATCGCGGCCGGTCAGCTTCTGCGCTTCATCCCACAGCAGCGACGCTTTGCCTGCCACCGGTTTCCAGTGGAAACGCACGAAGGTGGATTTACCTTCGGCGTTAATCAGGCGGAACGTATGGATACCGAAACCTTCCATGGTGCGATAGCTGCGCGGAATGCCGCGATCCGACATCGCCCAGATGACGTTATGCAGCGTTTCCGGTTGCAGCGAGACATAATCCCAGAAGGTGTCATGGGCGCTCTGTCCTTGCGGAATTTCGTTGTGCGGCTCGGGTTTCACCGCGTGCACAAAGTCCGGGAATTTATGCGCATCCTGAATGAAAAACACCGGCGTGTTGTTGCCGACTAAATCAAATACGCCCTCATCGGTATAGAACTTGGTGGCGAATCCACGGATATCGCGCACCGTATCAGCCGATCCTGCGCCACCTTGTACGGTGGAGAAACGCACGAAGACGGGTGTGATTTTTTCGGCATCGCTGAGGAAGCCTGCTTTGGTCAGTTTTTCCAACGAGCGATAAGGCTGGAAATAGCCGTGCGCCGCCGAACCGCGCGCATGCACGATACGTTCAGGAATGCGTTCATGGTCAAAATGCGTGATTTTCTCGCGCATGATGAAGTCTTCAAGCAGCGTGGGACCGCGTGAACCGGCACGCAACGAGTTCTGATCGTTAGCGATGCGCGTGCCCTGATTGGTGGTCAGGTCGGCGTTTTCACCATTTTTACGGTACGCATCGAGCTGCTCAAGCTTGTCGTTTTGCGTGGCGGGCGCTTTGAGGCTGCCAGGCGCCGTGGGCTGTTTGCCCGGCGGTGTAGGTTCGGCGGCAGGTTTATGCCCACCATCATGCGGTGCTAAGTCACCTAAACCCGGCTCAGAGGTTTCTGGCCCTTTATGCGGCGCGGTGTGGGTTAAATTTTGTTCTTTTTTATCTTTTGACATTTCACATGCTCCTCCAGTTAAGACCCTATAACTGTAGAGCAAAAAAACATTTAAATTTCCGCTTCGCTTTTAAATGATGTTTAAAGAGATTAATGAGCTTGATTTACAGCGAGGTTATTTAAGCGAAACGTTTAATTAATTTTTATTAATAAGATTAATCCTGATAAATAGTGCTGCGTTTGTCGTGCAGCCACGCTTATTTGTGCCAGACTTACCACCGTGTGAGCAGGAAAATCCATGGAGAGCGTATGAAACAGGTTGTTTTAGCTTCGGTAATCATGATGTTCAGCGTCGGCGTAAGCGCAGCGGAAGGCGGCTATAAATCCGGCGAAACAGCACCGCCGCAGCAAAATCAGGATGCCGGTTATAAGGGTTCGGAAGACACTGCGCAAACACCGATTTCACGTATTCGTGATTTCCGTCAGGGCGGCTATGTCACGCTCGAAGGCCATATCATTGAAAAGCTGAAAGGTGATAGCTATAAATTCCGTGATGATACTGGCACGATTATCATTACTGCCGAGCAAGCGGCATTCAAAGAGAAAACCTATTCAGCGAGTGATAAAGTTCGCGTCAGCGGAAAAGTGTATGGGCGTGGCGATCAAACCACTTTAAAGGTATCGCGGATTGAAGAACCTTAAGGTTACGCAGTTATTACCTTAAGGATGGCGGGTGAGTGCATGGCTTTTCATCCTCACCCTTTTTAGTTCAAATAGCGCAGTGCATCATCTCTTTGACATATAAGTTTTTCGCCATTCCTCCGGCACTAATTTGCGGGTATATTAACGCGCATGTAGTGAATAGAACTCGTAAGAGTCTGAATGAGTTTTTATGGATAGAACGATTTATATTGTTGACGATGACTCCGCGGTCATCAACGCGCTGCAAAATCTTCTGAGCTCAGAAGGCTACCTGATCTCGACCTTTACTTCCCCTGCTGAATTTTTGAATCAGCCGCATTACCGTACTCCGAGCTGTTTAATTGTCGATATGAATATGCCGGGTCTCGACGGCTTTGATGTTTCGCACCATCTCACTGCACGCGGCTACACCCTTCCCACTATCTTCCTCACCGGCTTTGGCACCATTCCCCTGACAGTCCGCGCGATGAAGGCGGGCGCCTTTGAGTTTCTCACTAAACCGGTGATGCCGGATGACCTGATGCAAGTGGTATCCGCTGCCATGGCGCTGGCCGAAAAAAGCGCGGCACTCTCACAGGAAAGAATTGCACTCACCGCGCGTTATCACTCTTTAACGCCCCGCGAAATGGAATTGATGCAATTAGTTATTCGCGGTTTATTAAATAAGCAGATTGCCGCTGAAATGGGCATCAGTGAAATTACGGCAAAAGTGCACAAGCGCCGCGTGATGGAGAAAATGGCGGTGCGTTCGGTTTCAGAATTAGTCAGAGCCGCAGAGAAACTGCATTTATTGCAAGACGAATAACATCACAGGTTATAGCGGTAACGGCATCCTTCTCCTCCCGCGAAATAGTGCGGGAGGATACGATACACTATTTATTCGCATTCAACGGCAGGGTAAAACTGAATAGGCTGCCACCTTGCGGGCGATTTTCTGCGCTCAACACACCACCATGACGTTTGATGATTTCGTTACTGATGGTCAGCCCCATTCCCATCCCTTCCGCTTTGGTGGTATAGAAAGAGTCAAAGATCTTGCCGATAACCTCTGCCGATAAGCCGGTGCCGTTGTCGGCAACCTCAATACGAATACGATTAGCGTCAGGATTAGAAGATGAGAGCCGCAAGATACGCGCGCCGGTATTATCGGCCATCGCCTCGATGGCATTAATCACCAGATTCAACAGCACCTGCTGAATCTGTACGCGCTCGCAAAACACCTCATCCCACTGCGCTTTGATATCCAGTTCCAGCGCCACAAAACGGCGCTCAAGTTCCAGACGCGACAAAGACAAAATATCGCGCGCCAGCAGATGCAACCTGGCTGATCCATACTCCGCGACATTATTCCGCGTCAGTGACTGCAGGCCGCGAATAATTTCGCCGGCACGCTGCCCTTCGTTAATGATCTCCTCAATGCTTTCGCTGGCTTTGTCGAGCTGAGCCGGTTCGCGTTTCAACCAGCGCAGGCTGGCGCCGGCATTAGCCACAATCGACATCAGCGGCTGATTGATTTCATGGGCGATCGACGAGGTGAGCTGTCCTACCGTGGTGGCGCGCGCCACGCGAGCCAGCTCTGCCTGGGCGATTCTGGCGGCATCCTCAGACTGACGCTGCGCGGTGATATCCGTCAGCGTTCCGAAATATTCGGCGACCTCCGGCCAGTTCTCCACCGGCTCACCGATACCTTTGATATAACGGCATTCGCCGTCATCACGGATGATGCGAAATTCAGCCTGCATGCTCACGCCATGCGCCACGCTGGATTCAATCAGCGCTTTCAGGCACTGAAGATCGTCTGGATGCACCCGCCGCTGAAACTCGGCCATCGAGGTGCTCACCTGCCCGGCGGGCAGCCCCATGATGCGTTTATATTCGTCCGATATCAGCTGAATATCCGGCCCCAGATGCCAGTGCCAGGTGCCGGTATGACTGATTTTTTCACCCAGCATCAGGGATGTCTGGCTGGCGCGCAGCTGTTTTTCAATTTTCCGCCGCTGGATGTTCTCTTCCACCAGCTCGGCATACAGCCGCGCCGTTTCCAGAGAAACGGCGGCCTGCGCACCCAACATCGAGACAATGCGTGAGTGCTCAGCGGTGAAGACGTCCGGCATCAGCCGGTTTTCCAGGTAGAGCACGCCCACCATTTGCGCCTGGCGGAACATCGGTACGCACATCACCGCCGCGCCGGAGGCGACCAGATAGTTATCCTGACTAAACGGACTGAACACTTCCGGTCTGCCGGTA
>NZ_DALYOQ010000076.1:0-4635 GCF_031974595.1 Pantoea sp. CTOTU46764
CCGCCCGTTCGACGCCGAAATATGTCTTGCCAGATAACTGGCAAGACGGTATCTAAAAAACCCAGCACGGTTGATCGCCCTTTATGACGACCAACCGTGCACATTCCCAAATAACAGCTAAGCTTTCAGGCTGATTAAACGGGGGATGAAATGAAATTAGGCTTTGCTTGTAAGTATCTGGATCAACAGGCTAAACAGCCGTATCCCTTCAAAAGTACCACCCGCACGCGCTTTCTCGGCCTTGACGATGATTCACGCATCACGCTGCTGAATCAGTTGGCGCAAAACAATCTGCACAATCTCCTTTTCACGCTCGAACAGCTTGCTACTCAGCCGGATGCGCTGCGCATGATGCGCATCGGCAGCGATCTGTTGCCGCTGTATACCGTGCCGGAAGCCACGCAGTTATATGGCGAATTATTGCCCGATCTCACACCATTATTACGCCGCTGCGGCGAGCTGGCGCGTGCCAATAATATCCGGCTCTCGTTCCATCCCGGTCAATATACGGTGCTGGCTTCCGATAACGATGGCGTGGTCGATCGTGCAATCGAAGACGTGGAGTATCACACCACCTGCGCAGTATTGATGGGTTATGGCCGCCAGTTTCAGGATTTCAAAATCAACATCCATATGAACGGTAAAAAGGGCTATGAGGGATTTCGCGCCGCGTTTCTGCGGCTGAGTCCTGAAGCGCGCAATATGCTGACGGTGGAGAATGATGAAATATCCTGTTCGCTGGACGATGTGTTGCAGGCGCGTGAGCTGTGTCCAGTGGTACTGGATATTCACCATCATTGGGTGAAAGAGAATCACTATATTCAGGCTGACGATGCGCGCATCGCGCTGATTAAAGAGTCGTGGCGTGGTGTGCGGTCCGTTTTACACTATTCAATTGCGCAGGAAGGTCTGATTCCCGATCACGGTTTCCCGGATCAGCAGGATTTGGCGGTGTCGAAAAGCAAACTTCGCGCCCATGCCGATTATTACTTCAATCAAAGCTTAAATGATTGGGCGCTGTCGTTTAACGCCTTCGATATTATGTGCGAAGTAAAGATGAAGAATTTAGCGCGCGACCGCCTTTATGATTATGCGATTGCGCGCCAGATAATTACGGCGCCGTAATCACAATCGCCACGCGGCGATTTTGCGCGCGGTCCTGCGCATTGTTGTTGCTGGCAATCGGTGCGCTCATGCCTAATCCGCGCGTAATAATATTTTCGCGCGGAATCGCGGCGCCTGTTGCCCATTGTGTTGCGACGGCGTTGGCTCTTTTCAATGACAGCTGCTGGTTGTAATCCGCTTTGCCGTAATTATCGGTATGTCCGTCGATACGCACATGGTGAATACCGGTCGCCGCCAGATTTTTCGCCATCGACTGAATATTCTCTTTACTGGCGGGAGTGAGTTGCGCTTCATTGACGCCAAACAGGATTTTGTCCGACAAGCCTAATCCCCAGCCTTCGCTATTTTGGCTGAATCCGGCATTACGCATCGCCGCAATCTGCTCGTCACTGAAACGTCCCTTTGTCTGGCAACCGACCAGCGCTAACACACACACCATCAGGAAAATTTTCATCTTCATATCCGCACCTTACTCATTCCCTTGTTTTTGTACATGTTCATATCTGCGCGTTCCAGAATCGACTCAACGGTATCACCGTGCTGCGACCAGGCGTAACCAATGGTCACCGAGGTAGAAATCGATGTGCCCTCCGCAATAATGATTTTCTGGCTGATCGACTCGCTAATATCCTGCATCAGCAACTGCAGTTGCGCGTCGCTGGCGCGGCTGCTTACCAACATGGCAAACTCATCGCCACCTAGACGGGCGACCAAATCCTGCTTATAAGCCAATGTTGAAAGGCGTGAACCAATGGCTTTCAGCACCTCATCACCGGCCGCATGGCCCCAATTATCGTTGATGCTTTTAAAGCGATCGCCATCAAGAAACAGTAAAACGAAGCGCTCTTTCGCCAATTGCTGATCGAGCAACTGTGTTAAGCGCGCCACAAAGGCGGCGCGGTTGGCGAGGCCGGTCAACGGATCTTCCAGCGCTTTAGCCGCCAGCGTGCGGTTATCTCGCATCAGAGAAGCCTGCAGCGTCTGCATCTCTGTCAGCAACGAGTTGAGGTCATTCGAAAACAGCTGAAACTCGCGCGTCGGACTTTCTGGAATACGTAAGGAAAAATCACCGGAATGGATGACATAATGAATCGAGCTGGTGATGTTGCGCAGCGAGGCGAGAATGCCGCGATGGAGGAATTCACTCAGCATGAAGGAGATGATTAATACGCACAGCATGCCGCTGGTCAGAATCATCAGCGAATAACGAATAAAATCCGCCGCGCCGGTCACCGTACCTTCCAACGTCAGCGTACCGACATTGGTTTCAGAGTGGATAATATTGACGCTAAACGGTTTGAGATAAATCCACTCACGTAATAAACGCGGATACCAGCCGGTTTGTTCCTGTTGATCATGCCAGTCCACTAAAACGGTTTGATCGTCAGTTACTAATTTCGCCGAATCGAACATGCCTTCTTTGCCGAGTCGCGCGATTTTATTATGCGCGTCGTAACTGTCTTCAAAAACCGTGGCGGCGGTCAGCGTGGTGCTGAGCGTGGCGGCAATTAATTCGAGGTTTCTTTTCTCGTAGCTTTTAATAAACAGCAGGGAAGTCGAGGAGAGCAACAGCCAGCACAGCAGTAAAATTACCGCCGAGTTAATGGTGCTGATCTTACGCAACTTGTTGCGAATCGATGATTTATCATTAATTGAATTTTCTAATTTCATCTTATTTGCTTCCATTGCGGGACAGCAACAACACGTCCGGACTTACCTTGACGCCGCTCCTGGCAAGCGAATCAAGGTTGACTGAGAACAGCGTGTGACCTGATTTAAAGATCAGGCAGAAGGCGGCGCCGATGGTACATTCCGCATTGTTCTCAGCCAGGGTCAATACCGCTTTACCCTTGAAACGTTCAAACAGTTCAACCTGTTGTTGCGGAGTCTGATCGCCAAAATAGACCGCATCGCAATGCTGCGTCGCCAGTTCGCTCTCGCTGGAGAGATAAACCACGCTAAACGGTACAGATGAAGGCACTTTGTTTTGTGGCAGCGAAAGATGCTGTGCAGAAGAAAATATGCAAAGCTGCGGCGCACCGGTTAATCCCGGCCAATGGGTAAAACTAATAATGCCGCTGACAATGCGATTGGCTTTATCGTCTTTTATTTCAGCAATAGCTGAGCGAGAAATAAACAGCAGCAGAAAAAGGGCAGTAATGACGATTTTGCAGATGTGGAGCAGGGAAAGCAGCACGTCGGCTTCCCGAAGAATGTGATGTTTATGTAACATACTGCGTTCCCGAAAGTTCTTCGCATTGTTCAGCGCGCAAATATTACCATCGCTGCGGTTAAAAAAGTACACATCTCCCCGGTAGGGTCGCCATTCATGGCGACCTTGCATGCATAAATGCACACCCTGAGAAAATCCCCGCGATATTTGTACCTGTCGCTACGCGAAATTATTTTATGGATAAGCAGCCAAAAAGGGCGTATTTGGCCAAAGTGTGATCCAACACACATTTATTGTCCTGATAACTGATGTGCGTTAAAGCGGCTCAAAACGCTGATGATGAGTAAATTAGCGACAAAACCGCATCTTTCCCTTGTGATTCCATTAGCAGAGCTTACACATTCCCATCGCAGGCAAATCGCGCCATGAACATGATTTTCGATTGCGAAACAATTCGACATATTTATCGAGGTGAGGCTTTTTCACATTCTGGCAGGATACGCAACATTCAGTACATCCTGGTCACCGTGTCATGCAGTGGTTGTCAAAAAACGCCGTTTTTTTTGCTGTAAAAACCTGTCTGGCCGCCTTTCTGGCACTCTATTTCGCACTCGAATTGAACCTGGATAAACCGGCTTGGGCGGTGACCACGGTTTTGCTCGCGTCGCAGCTCTATTCCGCCTCAACCATTTCCAAATCGGTGTTCCGCCTGCTGGGCACCTTATTAGGTGGCGTGTTCGTTTTCTTTATTTTTCCGCCAACCGTGCAGCATCCGCTGCTGTTCTGTTTCTGCATTTCGCTGTGGGTCAGCGTTTGCCTTTATCTGTCGCTGCACGACCGCACGCCGAAAAGTTACGTGTTTATGCTGGCCGGTTACAGCGCGGCGATCATGGGTTTTCCGGAAGTCACCACGCCGCTGTCAATCACCAGCACGGTGATTTCACGTATCGAAGAGATCACACTCGGCATCGTCTGTAGCAGTCTGGTGCATGCGCTGCTGTTTCCGGTATCAATGCGCAGCCTGCTGGAGCAGAGCGTCAGCCACTGGTATCTCAACGCGCGTAAACTGTGCAGCGATTTGCTTTCGGGTATTCCCAGCGACAGCTCGCCAGAGCGTGACGACATTCTGATTCGCATGGCAACCCATCCGCAGCAGGTGGAAGTGCTGATCACCCATTGCGTCTATGAAGGTGATGCCGCGCGGCGACTGATTCGGCTGGTGAGCGTGCAGTATCAACATCTCTCCTATCTGATCCCGACGTTAACGGCCATTGAGATGCGCCTGCAGCGGCTTTCAACACTGCAAGTCGCCTTCCCGGAAAACGTGGCGCAGACCT
>NZ_DALYOQ010000076.1:4645-25092 GCF_031974595.1 Pantoea sp. CTOTU46764
TCAACCTCGCCTGGCAAAACGGCGAATTACCCACCGAAAACTGGCTGCTGTTTACCGGGTTAATGGAACGTCTGGCGGATTTTGTGCGTATTGCGGGTGCTTATCAAAGCGTCGGCGGATTGGTGAGCGATCTGTCGGGCGACACCACATTGGCGCGCGGTAAACGCACGCACCGTTTTTTCGATAAAGGGTTAATCCGGCTGTCAGCGTTAACCGCTTTTTGTGCCACCTTCGGTTCCTGCTTACTGTGGATGGGAACGGGCTGGCGTGATGGCGCATCGGCACCAGTGATGGCAGCGATTCTCTGCTCACTGCTCGCCAGTCAGGATACGCCGCTGACCTCGATGAAGCTGTTTGTGCGTGGCGTGATCGTGGCAATCATTATCAGCGTGATTTACGTGGCGCTTTTGATCCCGCAAGCGACCTCATTCGAAGCCCTGATGATTTGCCTTGCGCCCGGCCTGCTGCTGCTGGCACTGATGATCGCGCGTCCTACCACCAACATGATTGGCCTGAGCGTGGCGATTCAGATTCCGGGATTTATTGGCCTCGGCCACCATCTAAAACCCGATCTGGTGCTGCTGATCAACAACGCGATTGCCACTATGGCGGGCGTAATGTTTGCAGTGATCATCACCGCCATCATGCGCAACAAACGTCCCTCATGGACTGCGCGCCGCGCCGTGCGACAAGGTCTGCGCGAGCTGTTGCGCTTTATCAAAGAGACCGAGCGCAATGGTTCGTCACTGCTGGGACGTCAACGTTTTATCAGCCTGATGCTGGATAAAGTGAACGTGGTGCTGCCGCGTTTACGCCTCGATCCGCATCCCGATATGCGTTCGGCTGGCATGTTGCTCAAGGAAGTGTGGCTAGGCGTTAACAGCTTTGACTATTACGCGCGCCACAAAGAGTTGCTGCAGCAATATCAGCTGGATAGCGGACAGATGTTTCATGAGCTGGCGCTGTTTCTTAAGCGTCGTCTGAAATCGCTGCAAACGCCGCCGCATGCGGATTTGCAGGAGGAGCTGGATTTACTGCTGCTGAAGCTGGAACGACTGGCGAAGCGCGACAAAAGGGTGCTAACGCCGCTCTTTCATCTGTTCAGTATTCGGCTCTATCTGTTCCCGCAACAAGCGTGGCCAATCGCAACGCTGCGCCAACGGGAAATTATGCAACGCTAAGCATTTATTTGCATATGTATGCAGGTGCGCATTAATGCGCACCCTACGAAAACCCCACCAAATCACCGTAGGGTCGCCATTCATGGCGACCAGGAATTTAAATCGCGTCCAGATTCCGCCCGTTGCTGGCGATCACTTGCTTGTACCACCAGAACGATTTTTTGCGGATGCGTTCAAGGCTGCCGTTGCCTTTATCATCACGATCGACATAAACAAATCCGTAGCGCTTACTCATCTCGCCGGTCGAGGCCGCCACCAAATCGATGCAGCCCCACGTGGTATAACCCATCAGCGGAATGCCATCGGCAATCGCGTCGCCCATCGCCTGAATGTGTTCCTTCAGGTAACTGATGCGGTAATCATCGTTAATCTCGCCGTCGGCGTTGATTTCATCGCGCGCGCCGAGGCCGTTTTCCACCAGGAACAGCGGCTTCTGGTAGCGGTCATACATCATGTTCATGGTGATGCGCAGGCCGAGAGGATCGATGCCCCAGCCCCAATCGCTGCGTTTGACATGCGGATTGGTCAGCGATTTCACCACGTTGGCGGCGCTGCTGTTTTGCTCGTTCATCTCTGCCGAGGCGCAGCGTGAGGCGTAATAGCTGAAGGAGACGAAATCGACGGTGTGACGCAGCGTGGCGGCATCTTCCGGTTCCATCGCAATCTCCACGCCTTTCTCGCGGAACACCCGCGCGGCATAGGAAGGGTAAGCGCCACGCGCCTGCACATCAATAAAGAACAGGTTTTCGCGATCCTTCTCCAGCGCCGCCCACACGTCTTCCGGCTTGCACGACCACGGATAGAAGTTGCCGCCCGCCAGCATGCAGCCAACCTGGTTTTCCGGGTTAATTTCATGGGCGATTTTGGTCACCAGTGCGCTTGCCACCAATTCATGATGTGCCGCCTGATACTTCACCTGCTCCGGATTTTCGCCCGGTTCGAACACCAAACCTGCGCCAGAAAACGGGCTGTGCAGCAGGATATTGATCTCGTTAAAGGTCAGCCAATACTTCACCAGGCCGTTAAATTCTTCAAAGCAGGTACGCGCGTAGCGGCTGAAAAATTCGATCATTTTACGATTGCGCCACGAACCGTATTCGGTCACCAGATGCATCGGCACATCGAAGTGGCACAGCGTCACCAGCGGCGTGATGCCATATTTCTGGCACTCTTCAAACAGGCTGCGGTAGAAGGCGATGCCTTCCGCGTTGGGCGTCAGCTCATCACCTTGCGGGTAAATACGGCTCCAGGCAATTGAGGTACGGAACACGGTGAAGCCCATTTCCGCCATCAGCGCGATATCGTCTTTGTAGCGGCGGTAAAAGTCGATGGCGTCATGGCTTGGGTAATATTCATCGCTGCGCAGTGCGAAGCGCTTCTCCTGACCCAGCTTTACCGGCATGCGATGCGCGCCGTGCGGGATCATGTCCACCGTGGTTAAGCCTTTACCGCCCGCCAGATAGCTCCCCTCTGACTGATTGGCAGCTAACGCGCCGCCCCACAAAAATCCCTCTGGAAATGTCACTTCAGACATAAAAACCTCTTTTACACCTTGGATAAATTAACGTTGGCGGGTTTGACATCATCCGTCACCGGCTTTGGCTGTGCGGGCTCGGTAACCGGAATATCTTCAAAGCCGAGAATCAACGTCAGAATGAAGGAGAGCACCACCGACAGCACCATCACGCCGCCGACCCACACGATGCTCATCGGATTGGTGGGATCGAAAAACTGCACGCTGGTGAACAAGCCGGGCGAAGCCATCGAATGGCTGGCGAGTCCACCAATACCGGCTACCGCGCCGCAGATAAAGCCACTGATCAGGCTGGCGATCAGCGGTCGTTTCAACCTGACCGCCACACCATACAACGCCGGTTCAGAAATGCCCGCGACAATCGCCGATGCCGCCGCCGCAAACGCGGTTTGACGCAGTTCTGGGTTTTTGGTTTTGAACGCCACCGCCAGCGAAGAACCACCCAGCGACAGATTGGCGCCAATTTCCGACGGCATCACCATGCCTTCTTTGCCGGTTTCAGCAATGGTTTGAATGATGGTTGGCGTAAACACGCGATGCATACCGGTCATCACCAGCAGCGGCCACAGCGCGCCCATGATCGCCACCGACAACCAGCCAAGATAGCCGTGAATGGTGTAAACCAGCGCCGAAATACCGCTACCAATCCAGATGCCGAGTGGTCCGATCAGCACAATAGCGATCGGCGCAGCCACCAGCACAATCAGCATTGGCTTGAGGAAGTTCTTGGTAACCGCCGGCGTAATGCGGTCGATCCAGTATTCAATGTGCGACAGAATCCACGTCATCACCAACGCCGGAATCACCGTGTAGGTGTATTTCACCGCCGTCACCGGGATATAGGCGAATTCCACCGCCTGACCTTGCGCCGCTTTGGCCATCAAATCGACAAAGTTGGGATGCACCAGCACGCCCGCGATGGCAATCGCCAGCGACATGTTGGTTTTGAATTTCAGCGCAGCTGAAGCGGCCACCATAATCGGCAGGAAGAAGAACGCGCCGTCACCAATCACGTTGAGGATGATCAACGTCGAGGAGCCTTTCTCCAGCACGCCGCTCATCTCCAGCACCATCGCCAGCAGCTTCACCATCGAGCCACCAATGATCGCCGGAATCAGCGGCGACATGGTGCCCACCAGCGCATCCAGAATCCCGGCACCGATGCTACGCAGGGTGATTTTGCGTTTCACAGGCGCCGCGCCGTCGCTGTTCGGTGTGCCGAGCTTCAGGACTTCCTGATAGGCGAGGTTCACGTTGTTACCAATGATCACCTGACATTGCGTATCGGTATGCACGACGCCCATCACGCCGGGAATGGCTTTCAGCACGGCGTTATCAATGTGCGTGCTGTCTTTCACCACGAAGCGCAGGCGCGTCATGCAGTGCGTCACCGCTTCGATATTGTTCAGGCCGCCGAGCGCAGCCACAATGGCGCGCGAGACGTCCGCATAATTTTTAGCCATGGATTTTTGATCTCTGATTATTTGGTAGAGGTACAGCGGTTTTCTGCGTGATTTTTAATCATGAGAAACCGGTTTCACAAAATCATGAAGATGTGATGTAAACCAGGCAAGAGATTTAAAATTCAATGATCGAAAGTGTGAAGTTGATCGCTGTGAGTGAAAGGGCGCTGATAAGGGGATGGCAGAAAAATTGCCGTACATTTCGTCGCTTAGGTACACTGATGCGATGAGCATCGAAAAAGAGTGAAACATGGCGACCATAATCGAGGTGGCAAAAGTAGCCGGCGTATCAAAAGCAACCGTTTCGCGCGTGTTGTCTGGCAATGGTTATGTCAGCCAGGAAAAACGCGACAAGGTGTATCAGGCGATTGCTGCCACCGATTTCCGCCCTAACTTGCTGGCGCGCAATCTGGCAACCAAATCCAGCCAGACGATTGGGCTGGTGATTACCAACACTTTGTATACCGGCAGCTACTTCACCGAGTTGATGCAGCACTCCGCGCGCCTGATGGAACAGCAGGGACGTCAGCTGCTGTTAGTGGATGGTAAACACAGCGCCGAAGAGGAGCGCGCAGCCATTCAGTTCCTGCTCGATTTGCGTTGCGATGGTGTGATTATCTATCCGCGTTTTCTCACCACCGATGAAATGGACAACATCATCGCGCAGCATAAACACCCGATATTGGTGATTAACCGTCGTCTACGACAGCACGACAGTTACTGCATCTATTCCGATCAACAGCGCAGCAGCAGCGCTGCGGTGGAGCAGCTGATTGCGCTGGGTCATCGAGATATTGCCTTTATCACCGGTTCGCTGGATTCGCCGACCGGGCGTGAACGTTTGGCGGGCTACCAGGCAGCGCTGACCAAACATGGTATTCCAATTAATGATGCGCTGGTGGTCGAAGGAAAATGGCAGGCGCAAAACGGCATGGCAGCGGTGGAACAGTTGCTGAAGCTGGGAAGGAATTTCTCAGCGCTGGTGGCCAGCAACGATGATATGGCGGTGGGCGCGCTCAAAGCGCTGGCGGCAGCGCAGATTGCCGTTCCTGCACAAGTGGCGGTGATCGGGTTCGATGATATCCCGCTGGCGCCGTTTACTATTCCGGCGTTATCCAGTGTGAAAATGCCGGTCACAGAGATGATTAAGGAAACCATCGAACGTTTGATTTCTATGCTGGACGGCGGCGAAATGCGCAATGACAAAACCTTCTCTGGCGAATTAATTTTGCGTGAATCTGTTGGGCCGGGACCGCATCACAATCTGTAATTGAAAATTTGATTTTCTAATTCCATTAATTTAGTCATTGATACTTGATGGAAATAGGATTGTTTCTCCATTAATAAATGGCTTTCTTTTTTAAAGAGACTCTTATTTCAATCTGCGTTAATCAGAATTAGCCTGATTGATTGTAAAACTCTGTCAATGCTAATTTGACTTTACTCATCCAGTCATCTTTCCTGAGGGAATTATGCACGCACGTATAACGCACCTTGATGGTATGCGCGGCCTGGCGATCCTGTTAGTTATCGGTTACCACGCTTACGCACGATGGCCGGAATTATTGCCTTATGTCGCGCAAACACAACATATCCCACTTTTCAGCTTTGGCTGGCTCGGCGTAGAACTATTTTTCATGATTTCAGGATTTGTCATTTTTATGACGCTGGATAAATCCAACAGCTATATCAGTTTCCTGAAAAAGCGTTGGCTGCGGCTGTTTCCCGCGATGTTTATTGCCAGCATGCTGCTTTTCGCGCTAGGCGGTTTCTTCCCGGAATGGTCAGCCATGACGCCGTACGTCAGGAATCTGCTGCCTGGATTGATATTTACCAATCCGGAAACTCTGACACAATTAACCGGCATTGAATTTAAATCGATGGCAGGATCGTTCTGGTCACTGTATGTCGAAGCGGTTTTCTATCTGATTATTGGCGCCGTTTACTTTACTCTGGGCCGGAAATATTGCTTGCCTGCTTTACTGGTGCCAATGTTGCTGTTATCCGCTTCGTCGGTATTAAAATCGCTCGGGCATCCGATGCTTATCGATATAATTTCCAAGTTTGGTTTTATACATTATTCCTGGTTTATGGTGGGTTGCCTGGTTTATGAACGTATGCACGGTCGCGATAAATTGTTTCACTACGCTCTCGTCGTCGTTGCAATGTTGATTAACATTAGTTATTTCGTGAAAAATGCTGGTGTGATGACCGTGATTCCGTTGCTGATGGTGCTGGTGTTCTTTGTTGCCAGTTTCTACTCAAAGCAGATGGAGCGCTGGCTTTCGATACGCTTCCTGACG
Organism: Pantoea sp. CTOTU46764; assembly: GCF_031974595.1. Taxonomy (NCBI): domain Bacteria; kingdom Pseudomonadati; phylum Pseudomonadota; class Gammaproteobacteria; order Enterobacterales; family Erwiniaceae; genus Pantoea; species Pantoea sp. CTOTU46764. Next base: position 11,127 of record NZ_DALYOQ010000076.1, read on the forward strand.
GCTGTTGGATTTGCCAGTTACGCATTTTATCTGATTCATGAAAACCTGATGATCGCCACGCTGATTAAACTTAACGTCTATATCAAGAGTGAAGTTGTCATGCTGCTGATGCCTATCGTGGTGGCCTGCGTGCTGTACTACATTGCTTTCCTGATAACAAAATATGCCGAACCGGCACTGCGTAATATGCTAAAGGGGAAACGCATCCCCGCAGCGCCGCAATCCGGCGCAGGAGCGTAATCTCACTAATTTCCATACATATCAAATCATAGGGTCGCCATTTATGGCGACCTAAATAATTTTCGCGCAAAGCATTAAATTCATTAAACCCAGACATCAATTGCTGGAGAAAGTAGTCGCTATCTGCGATTAGCATGACGATGCCCATCACACTTCCTGCATTTCCCAGATCGTTTTTATAAGTTATTTTGAAAAATGATAACCTCGTCAAAATAATCCCTCAGATATTATTTCGAATTAAGCTCGCGCATAGTTCAAATCTGTTTTCGCCTTATCAGTTGTGATGAAGTGTTCAACGATATGTCCATCTTCTGCCCATCATTTAGTATTTTCCTCGTTGCTTATCTCTCGTATAAACGTATCCATGGTGGGTAACGGTGAAAAACAACCAAGGGCGTCAAGAATGACAGCACTGAACCAACGACAAAACGGAATTATTGATTTTCTGATCGCAGAGAATGATTGGGTTCCGGCGAATCGGGTTGCCGAATTTCTCGACATTTCTGTCAGTACGCTGCGAAGAGATATTGAAGTTATCAATGAATTTTGTTCTGACGATCAACGTCGCATCATTAGTAAGCCAGGATTAGGTTTGCGCTTTGATGGCGGATCGGTTTTCTCGCGCGGCACAGCAGTTATCTCTGAACAGCATCATGAAATATTGGGCACTAAACGTCTGGTCGGCATTTCTACTGATTTATTGACGCAATCACCCGCGCCATTATCACTCAGCGCGCTGTCGGAGAAATTTTTTGTTAGCCGATCTTCAATTGTAGAAGATTTGAAAAAGGTCGAGGCCTGGCTGGCTACATTCGCTTTGACGTTGATTCGCGACCATTCAGGCACCTATATCCAAGGTAACGATCTGGATATACGTATGGCGTTAAAAGATATCATCACCGTAAGTGTATTAAGTCAGTATCAAACAGCGGATAGCCGAATTGACCGTTTTTCCAGAACCAAATTAGTCGATCAATTTGGCAAGGTGAACGTGGATAATTGCATCTCGCTCATTGGTTTAATTGAAGATGAATTAACCTGTGCCATCAGTGAGCCTTATTACACCAATCTCTTTTCACATCTGCTGGTGACGATTCGACGTGCGGCGGGCCTTACGGCGCAATCGGACGTACAAACCTATACGCGACACGAGGGCAAGGAGTGGACGATTGCCGAGAAAGCCGTGAGCTGGTTGCAGGATGAGTACCGAATGATCTTACCGGCGATTGAAGTGAGTTATATCTACCAATATCTGATTTCATCAGGCCGCCATACGTTGACGCCAGTTGATAGCCTTCCGCTACCACTCAACAGCGAGGCCGACCGCTATGCCGAGAGACTGATTCGTGAATCATCCGAGGATCTGGGCCTTGACCTTAGCCTGGATAACAAACTGCGTCACGATTTAGCTCAGCATATTAAGCCGATGCTCAATCGACTTGCCTATGGCATCGCTATCCATAATCCATTGCTGGATGAAATTAAAAGTGAGCTGGGTAGCGCCTTTAATGCGGTAAAAAAGGCAGCTGACCGTATTAATCAAAAATATGGCTATGCGGATATCTCGGATGATGAAGTGGCTTATCTGACGATTTACCTACAAACCGCGCTGGATAAATTCCGTGCTGCTAAGAAGATCATTATCGTTTGCTCCAGTGGTGTAGGAACATCGCAGTTGTTATCCAGTCGTATCAATCGTGCGTTTCCCGAATGGGAAATTATTGCCATCGTTCCCGGCAGTCAGCTCTCGAGCACACTGGAAATGAAGGCGTGCGATTTAATTATCTCAACCATCAAATTAGAGGATGTTGAGTTACCGGTTGCCTATGTCTCGGCAATTTTCTCTAAGAAAGATATTGCGCGAGTTTCAGAAAGACTTTTTTCTGATGAAAATATGAAGGAGAAACATCATGCTGGATAAAGTGATCGTGTCAGATATTTTAACCCGCTCATGTGTGGTTACCGATTTAGTGGCGAGTAATAAAATTGAGGTGATAGAGGCATTATCTTCGCTGCTTTATGCTGAGAGTATTATTAATGATAAAGCCTTATTTATTCAGGATGTGATGGCGCGAGAAGCGCTGGGGCCAACCGGATTTGATAATCTGGTGGCGATACCTCACGGTAAATCGGTGGCAGTAAATGAAACCCGCATGGCGGTGGCTAATTTACGCACGCCGGTTGACTGGGAAACTGAAGAGGACGTAGCGGTAAAACTGGTGATTTTATTTGCGGTACGCAATGCCGACAGCGGCATTGGTCATATTAAAGTATTAGCCCGTGTGTCTGTGGCATTGGGTGATGATGAGATTGTTGAACGATTAATTAATGCCAAAACCAATGAAGAGTTGTATCGGCTAATCGTCAATAATACCGGAGTATAAACTTTTTACCTGGAGTTTATAATGAAACTGATCGCTATTACCGCCTGTCCGACAGGCGTCGCCCACACTTACATTGCAGAAGCCAATCTGAAAAAAAGTGCAGCGAAGATGGGCATCGACATTGTAGTTGAAACCCACGGCGCGGTGGAGAGTGAATATCACTTCACTCAGGATGATATTAGCCAGGCGGATGCAGTATTGATCGCTGCCGATAAAGTCATCGATTTACGCCGATTTAAGGGAAAGCGCATATTTAAAGTACCGGTGGCGCGCGCGGCGAAAGATGCCAGCGGATTATTAAGCAATATTATGAGCGGCGCGCTAAAGCCGGAGATGAACAGCAATAGCGAAGCGTTAAACAGCGATGATAGCGAGACGCAGAGCGGAAAATCCACCTTGTCGCAGCTCTATATTCATCTCATTACCGGCGTTAATCTGATGATTCCGTTTGTGATAGCCGGAGGCATATTAATTGCCCTCAGCTTTTCCTTTGGTATTACTGCAGCAACGCCAGGCGATGCGAATTTCAGTCCGATTGCAAAAATGTTGTCTGATATCGGTGGCGGTGCGGCTTTCGCGCTGATGTTGCCGATTCTGTCGCTCGGCATCAGTAAATCAATCAGTGGCAATCTGGGTATTGTGTCTGGCGCGGTCGGCGGCATGCTCGCAGTGCACACCGGTGCGGGCTTTCTTGGGGCGCTATTTGCCGGCTTCCTCGCCGGATATATCACGTTGCTGGTAGTGAAATATATTCATCTGCCTAAGGCGATTGCGGGTTTAAAACCGATTCTGATTGTGCCACTGCTTACGGTGTTATTAACCGGCGCATTAATGATTTTAGTTATCGGTCAGCCCATCAGAATGTTGCTGGAAGCGCTGACCGCTTTCCTGCAAAGCATGGGCAACATGAATGCCGCCATTATGGGGTTAATGATTGGCGTAATGGTCGCATTTGATATGGGCGGCCCGTTAAACAAAACCGTGTGCATGTTTGCCATCGGGTTAATGTCCACCGGCATTTATGAACCTATCGCCGCCTGTATGGCGGCTGGCATGGTTCCGCCATTAGGCATTGCGCTGGCTACCACGCTGTTTGGCCGCAAATTCACTGCTCAAGAGCGCGAAACCGGCAAAGTTACCTATGTATTAGGACTGTCATTTATCACTGAAGGCGCAATTCCCTATGCGGTATCCGATCCGCTGCGCGTGATTCCCGCAATTTGTGCCGGTTCAGGTTTAGCGGGTGCGCTCTCCATGGCGTTAGGTTGCGCTTCACGCGCACCGCACGGCGGCGTGTTCGTCCTGTTTATCCCCAATGTGATTACACATGTATTGGCCTATATGTTTGCGATTGCTGCGGGTGCGGTTTTCACCGCAGTAATCCTGCGATTTATTAAGAAAGACGTAAATGAAACCCTTACCGAAGGAGTGAATGATGTTAATCAACATGAAGAATCTTTTGAGCGTGGCTAGGAATAATAAGTTTGGTGTCGGCGCTTTTAATATAGCCTCCGCTGAGTTTGCTCGTCTGGTAATTGAAGTGGCGGAAGAACTTAAATCACCGGTTATTCTGGAAGTACACCCGGTAGAACATGATTTCGTGGGTGATGCTTTTATTGTTTATCTACGTGAGTTAGGCGCTAAAGCCAGCGTGCCGGTGGTGATTCATCAGGATCACGGTCAATCGCTGGAGCACAATATTAAAGCCATTCAAACCGGCTACACCTCGGTGATGATTGATGCTTCTTTGCTGCCATTTGAAGAGAATATTGCGCTGACGCGTAAAATGACGGAAATCGCTCACGCTGCGGATGTGTCGGTGGAAGCGGAATTGGGCACCATCGGCGTAGCGGAGGGGAGTGCGGAAGGCGGCCACAGCGAAATCCTCTTTACCGATCCCGATCAGGCAGAACGCTTTGTCAAAGAGACCGGCGTGGATACCTTAGCGGTTGCTATTGGTACATCGCACGGGCTTTATCCAGCCGGTAAACAACCAAAGCTGGATATTCCCCGCTTGAAAGAGATTGCCGCACGCGTGGATATTCCGCTGGTATTGCATGGTGGTTCCGGCAATAAAGACAGCGAAGTTGCCGAAGCTATTGAACATGGCGTCAGTAAAATCAATATTTCCAGCGATATGAAGAAAGCCTTTTTTGTCATGCTGGAAGATGAGATTAAACGCGGTGGGCATGAACCGAGTGAATTGTTCCTGAAACCGATTGCCGCTGCAAAAGAGGTGGTCGCGCATAAGATGCGGTTGTTCTCTTCAGTGGGTAAAGCCGAACTCTATGGCTGAATGTACGTAGGGTCGCCATTCATGGCGACCCTTACCAAAACCGCATCAAGCATCCGCTAACGCGTTCATCACTGCATCAGGCATGGAAGGGCGTCCATTCTGCAGGCAGGTGGCAACAAACGTCGCATCGGCATACACCACGCCATTGACTAGAATCTGCTGTACAAAATTAACGCGATTGCGTTTCTCATTCTTCGCCAGCACACAGGTCACTTCAACCTGGTCACCTTTTACCAGGCTCTTACGAAAGCGCAGGGAATACTCCAGCACCATGTAAATTTTGCCCTGCTTAAACTCTTCTTCCATATCGATACCCAAGGCTTCACGCATGTAAGCATGGCGTGTCCACTCCATATAAAACGGATAGTAGAGGCCATCGACCACGCCCTGAAAATCAATGTGTTTTTCATCAACCTCATACTGCTTTGTAAACATTTTTATATCCTTATCTGAGAGTTAGCTGAAGAAGGAGGGTGGTATACCGCAGAACGCGCGCCCGGTAAACGCCGGTTAAGCGGCTGGTGATGATGATCACAATTTAATGCTAAAAATCATCACCGCGAGCTCCTTCGGATTTTTTAAAGCAACACCTCGGTTAATGCTGTTTTCACTGCCACGCGTGGGAAGGTATACCTTGCGCAAACCCTTTTCGCATAGCAGGCAAGCATGACCACACATACTCGCATCCGTAAATTCAACACTAAAGAAACCTATCCCAATCAGGCGCTGGATAACGATCTCTGTCAGGCGGTGCGCGCGGGCAACACCGTGTATGTCCGTGGACAGATTGGCACTGACTTTGCGGGCAATCTGGTGGGATTAGGCGATCCCGCCGCGCAAGCCGATCAGGCGATGAAGAACGTTAAACAGCTACTGGAAGAAGCGGGTAGCGACTTGTCGCACATCGTTAAAACCACCACCTACATCATCGACCCACGTTATCGCGAGCCGGTGTATCAGGTGGTGGGTAAATGGCTGAAAGGTGTGTTCCCAATCTCCACCGGCTTGGTGATTTCCGGTTTAGGTCAGCCGCAATGGTTGATGGAAATCGATGTGATCGCGGTAATCCCAGACGACTGGCAAGCGGAATAAGAGGCGGGAGACGATGACGTTATCCATTGTGGGACGCTGTGACGAAACCGGCCAAATCGGCATTGCCATTAGCTCATCCAGCATTGCGGTGGGTGCACGTTGCCCATGGCTGCGCTCAGCGGTAGGCGCGGTATCAACTCAAAACATCACCTTACCGGCGTTAGGTCCGCGCATTCTTGATCGCCTGCAACAAGGCGATAGCGCAGAAGCCGCGCTTAAAGCCGGTTTGGCCAGCGATGAATATCACCATTATCGCCAGGTGACGGTGTTAGCCGCGAATGGCCAGACCGCCTGCTTTAGCGGCGATAAAACCCTTGGCATTAATAACACGCAAACCGGTCATCACTGCGTGGCGGCGGGTAATTTGCTGGCTAACCCTGAGGTGATTCCGGCAATGGTAGGCGCCTTCGAGCAGCATTCCGGCCATTTAGCTGAGCGCTTAATCGCGGCGATGCAGGCGGGCATGCAGGCCGGCGGTGAAGCGGGGCCGGTGCACTCCTCGGCATTGTCGATCGTTGATGATCAGGTGTGGCCAATTGTCGATCTGCGCGTTGACTGGACGGAAGGCGATGCGATTGGCGAACTCAACCAGCTGTGGCTGGCCTATCAACCGCAAATGAACGATTACGTGACGCGCGCCATCGATCCAACGAAGGCACCCCGTTACGGCGTGCCGGGCGACGAGTAGGAGTTCCCATGTTTACCAGCCGACAACTGCTTGAAAAGCTGGTGGCGTTTGACACCACCAGCCGTGAATCCAACCTGGCATTGATCGATTTCGTCTGGCGATACCTGAGTGATCTGGGTGTGAGCTGTGAGCTGATCCACAACGCAGAACGCAGTAAAGCCAATTTGTATGCGCGCCTTGGGCCCGCTGGCGATGGCGGCGTGATGCTGTCCGGCCACAGCGATGTGGTGCCGGTGGATGGGCAAAACTGGAGCGTGCCGCCGTTTGTACTGACCGAACGTGATGGCAAGTTATACGGCCGCGGCACCACCGATATGAAAGGCTACATCGCCTGCATGCTGGCGGCAGTGCCCCATTTTCTGGCACAACCCCTTACACAGCCGCTGCATCTGGCGATCTCCTACGACGAAGAGGTCGGCTGCCTTGGCGTGCGCACTTTGCTGGATGCGCTGGCGCAGCGCCCGGAAAAACCGGCCATCTGCCTGATCGGTGAACCTACTGAACTGCAACCGGTGCTGGGTCATAAGGGCAAATTGGGCGTGCGCTGTGAAGTGAAGGGTGCGGCTTGCCATTCGGCCTATGCGCCGCAGGGCGTCAATGCCATCGAATATGCCGCGAGATTGATCCAGCAGTTAACGGCGATTGGCGAGCGGAAGGCACAACATCAGGATTCTCGTTTTGATCCGCCATTTACCACCGTACAAACCGGCATCATCAGCGGCGGCCGCGCATTGAATATAGTGCCCGCCGAATGCGCCTTTGATTTCGAAGTGCGCACCTTGCCGCAGGATGATGCGCAAGCCATCGCCGATGAGCTGGATGCGTTTGCGCAAACAGAGTTGGTGCCACGCATGCAGGCCATCGCAGCGGACAGCGCGATCCGTTTTTATCCGATCAGCGGCTATCCAGGATTATTGACTGATGCCCAAAGTGAGGCCGCGCGACTGATCGCCTATTTAACTCAATCCAGCGACTTCAGTACCGTCGCATTTGGCACCGAAGGCGGCTTATTCCATCAGGCCGGTATTCCCAGCGTGATTTGTGGGCCAGGCAGCATGGCGCAAGGTCATAAACCCGACGAATTCATCAGCATCGCGCAGTTAGATGCCTGTGACGCCATGTTGCAACGCTTAGCCGCATGGATGAGTCAATAATTTCCGTGACGTTGTCACGCAAGACAGTTTTGGAGAGTTCATGGTCAGTGCAGAAATTACCCGATTCCCGCAGCCCGATATGCCGCATCTATCAGCGAAAGCCAGTAACGTCGCCGTGCAGTTAGATGGCGTGCTGAAAAGATTTGGCGACGCTATCGCGCTGCACAAAATTTCCCTGACCATTGAAGAAGGGGAATTTATAACGCTGCTCGGCCCGTCGGGCTGTGGCAAAACCACGCTGCTAAACCTGATGGCTGGTTTTGCGGAAGCCGACGGCGGCGAGATTTTTATTGATGGTGAGTTGGTGACCGAAATTCCACCTTACCAGCGTGAAATCGGCATCGTATTCCAAAACTACGCGCTGTTCCCGCATATGACGGTAGAGAAAAACGTCGGGTACGGCCTGCGTATGCGCGGCGTGCCTAAGGCCGAAATCGCCGAGCGGGTTGAGCAAGCATTAGCCTTGGTCAAGCTGGCAGGTTACGGCCATCGCAAGCCACGTGAACTCTCCGGCGGACAACAGCAGCGCGTGGCGCTGGCGCGTGCGCTGGTGATCCGGCCCAAAGTCTTGTTGCTGGATGAGCCGTTTTCCGCGCTGGATAAAAATCTGCGTTTATCAATGCAGGTCGAACTGAAAGCGATCCAGCGCAAATTGGGCGTCACCACGGTGTTTGTCACCCACGATCAGGGCGAAGCGCTGAGCATGAGCGATCGCGTGGTGGTGATGTCAGCGGGGCACGTGCGCCAAATCGGTACGCCAGATGAGATCTATCGCCAGCCGCGCGATCCTTTTGTGGCGGGCTTTGTCGGTGACGTCAATATTCTGCCGGGACGTTATGCTGGACGCGATCACACGGCGGTGCTTGAGCTGGGGGGCAACGCGCTGCGTCTGCCACCAGAGCGTGTTCAGGCGAATGTTGGCGAGCGTCTGGATGTGTATGTGCGCCCGGAAAACATTCAGTTGGGGCCGCTGTCTTCGCACTCCTTCCTGAGCGCCACGGTGATCACCCATGTGTTTCAGGGCGATCACGTTGACGTGCATCTTGATGTGCCGGCGCTCGGCAGCGCATCGCTGTTTGCGCGTCAGTCTGGGCTCGATTCCCTGACGCGCTGGCCGGTTGGCAGCGTGCTGGGAATCACCTTTGATGATGAAGGCGTGTGCGCTTTTACCACCGCTAAGCAGGGATAAGCTCCGATGTTGCCTGAAATGATGAAAGCAGTAATAGCCAGCCAGCCGGGTGGCGCAGAGGTTTTAACGGTTGTGGAGCGTGCTGTGCCACAACCTGCGGCGGGCGAAGTGCTGATTCGTGTCGCCAGCGCGGGTGTTAATCGTCCGGATATTATGCAGCGCAACGGTATGCCCATTCCGCCGGGATCGACAGATGTGTTAGGTCTGGAAGTGGCAGGTGACGTGGTGGCGTTGGGTGCAGACGTTATTGGCTTCGCCATCGGTGACGCGGTGATGGCGCTGCTCAACGGTGGCGGTTATGCCGAATATTGCGTGGCGCGCGCTGAGTTGTGTTTGCCGCTGCCCGATAATCTGCCGTTGTCGCATGCCGCAGCCGTACCCGAAGCGGCGTTTACCGTGTGGCACAACCTGTTTGAGTTGGGGCGCTTAGCACCCGGCGAAACCGTGCTGATTCACGGTGCTGCTAGCGGCGTCGGCACTTTTGCCATTCAATGTGCGCAGGCCTGTGGCGCGCGTGTGATTGCCACCGCAGGCGGTGCTGACAAAATCGCAGCACTGCAACAGATTGGCGTCTGGCGCGCCATTGATCGTCATAAAGAGGATTTTGTCGCGGTGATTGCAGCGGAAACCGCAGGTCGTGGCGTGGATGTGGTGCTGGATAACGTCGGCGGTGATTACGTGGCGCGTAATCTTAGCGTATTAGCGCAGGGCGGACGTCATGTGAGTTTGTCATTTATGCAGGGCGCGAAGATCGAACTCGATCTGCAATTGGTGATGCGAAAAGGATTGAGTTTGACTTCTTCCACGCTGCGCCCCAAAAGCGCGGCTGAAAAGGCGCGCCTGGCTGAGTGCATCCGCAAGCATCTGCTGCCGCTCATCGCCGCAGGCAAAATCGTCCCCACGCTGCATCAAGTTTTGCCGCTGGCGCAGGCGGCCGATGCGCATCGCATCCTTGAAGCCAACGCCAACATTGGCAAAGTGCTGCTCAGCGTGGATCAGCCGGGAGCGCTGACATGATGCGACTGTTTTACGCCACTACATCCGCTTATGTGCGCAAAGTGATGGTTACTGCACATTGTCTTGGGCTGACTCATGAGATTGAGCTGTTAGATTCCGCGGCACATCCGACTGAACGTGACGAGCGCATTGCCACCTTTAATCCGTTAGCTAAAGTGCCGGCGCTGCGCACGGAAGAAGGGTTGTGCCTGTACGACAGCCGTGTGATTTGTGAATACCTAATTACTCGCGCGCAGGGCGATTTGTTGCCATCGCACGGTGACACGCGTTGGATCACCTTATCGCGGCAGGCGTTAGGCGATGGTTTGGTCGATGCCGCTTTGCTGGCGCGTTATGAATTCAGCGCGCGTCCAGCGGAAAAGCAGTGGCAAGGTTGGGCCGATGGACAATTGAAGAAAGTCAGTGCCGCGTTGGCGGAAATTGAACGCCATGTTAGTGGTTTTAGCACTCAGCCTGACAATCTTGGTGTGATTGCTATCGGCTGCGCGCTCGGTTATCTCGATTTCCGCTTTGCCGACCTTAACTGGCGAACAAACCATCCGCTGACTGCCGCCTGGTTTGCCCTGTTCGATGCCCATCCAGCGATGGCCAGCACGCGCCCACATTGATCCCTGTAAATCGTCATTCGGTCACCATAAATGGCGACCACCGCATAGCGACTTAGGAACTCACATGAATCAGCAAATCTATTTCCTCAACGGCCCGAACGCTAACCTGTACGGCATGGACAAAAGCGGCACCTACGGCACAGAAAGCTTTGCCAGCATCGGTGAACGCTGCCAGCGCCGGGCGGCTTCGCACAATATCACGCTGCAATTTCGCCAGAGCAATCACGAAGGCGTGTTGGTTGACTGGATTCAGGAAGCACGACAGCAGGCCGCCGGATTGATCATCAACGCCGCTGGTTTAACCTACAGTTCGGTGCCAATCCTTGATGCGTTACTGATGTTTGATGGCCCGATCATCGAAGCGCACATGAGCAACATCTGGCAACGCGAGCCGTTCCGCCATCATTCAATGGTATCAAAAGCCGCCACCGGCGTGATTGCCGGCTTGGGCGTGATCGGTTACGAACTTGCGATTGATGCGGTGGTCGAGTTGATTAAGGCGCATGCGGCATGAGTGCCTTGGTGTTTTACAGCGAGTTCGACAGCTTTGAACAGTGGTCAGCGTTGCTCGCGCCGCATCTGCCGGGCGTGAATATCTGTCGCGCAGAAGAGGTGCAAAACGTCGAGGAAGTACATTTCGCGTTGGTGTGGAAACCGCCGCACGGCTTTTTCGCTGCATACCGCAACCTGAAACTGTTGGTGAATCTGGGTGCGGGCGTTGATTCGCTGGTCGGACGCGATGATTTGCCGGATATCCCGATTGTTCGTTTGTCTGACCCGCACATGGCGCGCATGATGGCCAGCTTCGTGCTGTTTGCCGTGCTGCGTTATGTGCGCGATATTCCGGCGTTTGAGCGGGCACAACGTGAACGGCGCTGGCATTACGTGCATCCGCGTTCACCGGAAACCGTGCGCGTTGGCGTGCTGGGATTGGGTGAGTTGGGCGCGCACGCCGCGCAGGAGTTGGTGCGTCAGGGATTGGATGTGCGTGGCTGGTCGCGATCGCAAAAAACCATCGACGGCATTTCCTGTAGCAGCGGAATAGAGGCGCTGGATGATTTCCTCGCCAGCAGCGATATTTTGGTGGTGATGCTGCCGCTCACGCCGCAAACTCAGGGATTGCTGAGTGCTGAACGGTTAGCACTCTTACCGCCCGGTAGCGCGTTTATTAATGTGTCGCGCGGGGCGATTGTCGATCAGGTGGCGTTAACACAAGCGCTGCAGCGTGGGGATATTGGTCAAGCCACGCTGGATGTATTCGACCGCGAACCGTTGCCGCCGGAAGATGCGCTGTGGGCGATGGATAATGTGTTGATTACGCCGCATCTGGCGTCGGTCGCCATTCCCGCCAGCGCCGCACCGCAGGTTGCCGAAAATATCCAGCGCGCCGCGCGTGGTGAACCGGTGTTGCATCAGGTATTCCCGCAGCAGGGATATTAATCGGTGGTCGCCATTTACGGCGACCAACATCATCACGCCACCCGCACCACTTGTGGATCGAAATAACTCGGTGCCGCCATGCCGGGAATATATTGGTCGGAAATAAACATGCGGCAACGCTCGGCAAACGCGCTCACCACCATGGATTGCTGTACGTGCGCCATGGTGGCATAACCCAACTGCATCGCCTTGTTAACGCCCGCCAACCGCACGCGAATCAGGCGTTTACCATCCTGCGACAAGTGCGCTTTGGGTCTCACGTTGGCGATACCAAAGCCAACACCGTTCGCCACCATCGCGCGCACCGTTTCCATACTGCTGGATCGCATCACCACATTTGGCGTCACACCGGCTTCGCTGAACAAGCCAAGAAAATATTCCCGACTCCACGGCATATCCAGCAGCACCATAGGCACTTCAGCCAGATCCTGGATCGATACCGCAGATTGCGTGGCGAACGGATGATGCTCACCCACCATCACATAGGGCGGCAGCTGCGCCAGCGACTGGAAAGTGACATCGCTGGCGGGCACCAAATCATAGGTAAGGGCGATATCGATATCGGCTGAGCGCAGCTGTTTTAACAGCAACTCATGATTGCCCTCCACCAGCGAGATGCGCACGCCGGGAAAGGCGCGGCCAAAACCAAACACCAGTTCCGGCGTCAACATCGGCGCTAGCGTATCAAGGCAACCAACGCGCAGCGGGCCGCGCACGTTGTTCATCGATTCCGACGCGATGGTGTAGAGATTCGACATCTGTTCGAGGATCAGTTTGGCCTCTTTCAATACCTGATGGCCGATTGCGGTGAGTGAAACGCCTTGGGCGTGGTGACGCACAAACAGCTGCACGCCAAGCTCAGACTCAATATGGGTGATGGCTGCGGAAATCGACGGTGAGGAGACGTGAATACGCTCCGAGGCGCCAATAATGCTGCCCGCTTCACCGGAAGCGACAAAATATTCCAGCTGACGCTGGGTGATGCGACTGAGCATGCAGGTTCTCCTGAGATCGCTGACACGCTCATGTCGCGTCAGTCATTCTAATAGTGTCGATTTAGCTCAAGCATTTCTCATGCCAAATTCCGACTCACAGCATAATCACCTGTTCATGCGCCAGCGCCCATTCGCTTCTGCCTCACTACTGCTTAAGAAAATCCTTGCTAAGCAGGCTGCTTTTTTAGCCTCAGAAATTCTGATGCAACAGCGAGGGAAATGCTGTTTTACCCAATCTCAACGCAACGGCATTATCGCTTCAACACCCGAGAACCGCCTTCGCACTGTTTTAGTGCATTGCGACGCGATGGACCAGACGGTGGTGCAAAGCAGCTATAACAGCCATTTCATTCATTGGGGACGAAAATATGTTGCGTAAGATTGGTGCCTTAACGTTATTGACCACGTGTGTATTGAGCGCAGGGAATGCGATGGCCGCAGATAAGCTGATTGTCAGCACCTGGGGCGGCAGCTTTAAAGATCTGATTGATCAAACCATCGCCAAAGAGTTCACCAAAGAAACCGGCGTAGAAGTGCAGTTTGTCACTGGCGGCACCATTGATCGCCTAAATAAAGCCAAGCTGGCGGGCGGCTCGCCGGAAACCGACGTCACCTTTACCACCGCGCATGTCGGTTATCTGTATGCCAACAGCGGCCTGTTCGAAAAGCTCGACATGAGCAAAATCCCTAACGCGGTGAATCTGGTCCAGCAGGCCAAAGTCAGCCCGTATCACCTTGGCGTGTGGGGCTACGTTTACACCATCGGCTATCGTCCAGATTTAGTACCGAAGGGCGAAGAATTTACCAGCTGGAACGATCTGTGGCATCCAGAACTGAAAAGCTCGATTGCGCTGCCAGACTGG
>NZ_DALYOQ010000077.1:0-24762 GCF_031974595.1 Pantoea sp. CTOTU46764
CGAGCGAAGTGAAGGTACCGCGTAAGCGGCGCGAGGACCGCCGGACCAAAAGCGCATCTGGCATGCGTTCGTCGCGGACTTAACTAACAAGCGCCATTCATAGCGACCTACTATCAGCCATCGCGCCAGCGTTTAAACACCAGCGAAGTATTAATACCGCCAAACGCAAAATTATTAGATTGAATGTAATCCGTCTCAATCTGGCGTGCTTCGCCGATGATGTAATCAAGTTCACCGCATTCCGCTGCCGGTTGCGACAGATTCAGCGTCGGCGCAAACCAGCCTTCGCGCATCATTTCAATGCTCATCCAGGCTTCCAGCGCCCCGCACGCGCCCAGCGTATGACCAAAGTAGCTTTTCAGCGAAGAGATTGGCGTGCTGTTGCCATAAATCGCCGCGGTGGCTTGGCTTTCGGCGATATCGCCGCGGTCGGTGGCGGTGCCGTGGGCGTTGATATAGCCGATCTGTTCCGCCGTGACACCGGCGGTTCTCAGCGCACGCTCGATACAAATCTGCATGGTTTCACGCTGCGGCTGAGTGATATGCGCGGCGTCGCAGTTGGTGTGAAAACCTACCAGCTCCGCATAAATGGTGGCACCGCGCGCCTGCGCATGTTCCAGCGATTCGAGAATCAAAGTGCCCGCGCCTTCGCCAATCACTAAACCGTCGCGCTGCTGGTCGAACGGTGCGGGCGAGGTGTGTGGCGCGTCGTTGCGCTGGCTGGTGGCGAACAGCGTATCGAACACCGCTGCTTCGGATGGACACAACTCTTCCGCGCCCCCCGCCACCATCACGGTTTGATAACCGTGGCGAATCGCTTCCCACGCATAACCGATCGCCTGGCTGCCCGAGGTACAGGCGCTGGACGTCGGGATCACGCGGCCGCGCAGGCCGAAGAACAGACCCGCATTCACGGCGGTAGTGTGCGGCATCATCTGCACATAAGTGGTGCCGGTGATGTTGTTGGTGTGCTTTTCCGTCAGCATGGTAGCGAACTCACTCACCGGTCCGGTGCTGCCGGTTGAGGAACCATAAGCAATGCCGGTTTCACCATTGGTCAGCACCGGATGGTCGATCAAACCGGCCTGCTCCAGCGCGAGTTCCGTGGCGCGCGTCGCCATCAGTGAAACGCGCCCCATCGAGCGAATGCGTTTGCGCGTGTAATGCGCGGGCGGCGTGAAGTCGTCCACCGGCGCGCCGAGCAGCGTGTGCAAGCCGTCGTAAACCTGCCATTCCGGCATATGACGCACCGCATTTTTGCCCTGTTTGATCCGCTCAGCCACCGCGCTCCAGCGCTCACCAAAAGCGGTCACGCCGCCCATGCCGGTTACCACTACACGCTGAATCACAGCATACCTCCATTGATTGAAATCACCTGACGCGTGACGTAGCCCGCGATGTCCGACATTAAGTAGCTGGCCAGTCCGGCGACTTCCTCTGCCGCGCCCATGCGCTTCATCGGAATCAGCTTCATTGCTTCATCAATCACCAGCGGCTCAAGATCGGTCATGCCGGTATCAATCAAGCCGGGGGCGATGCAGTTCACGGTAATTTTGCGTTTCGCCAGCTCAATCGCCAGCGCTTTGGTGGCACCGATAATACCGGCTTTGGCCGCGCTGTAGTTAACCTGGCCGCGATTGCCCATGATCCCCGATACCGAAGAGAGCGTAATAATGCGTCCGCCCTTGCGCAGGCCAATCATTGGCATCACGCACGGATGAATCACGTTGTAGAAGCTGTCGAGATTGGTGTGGATCACGCTGTCCCACTCATCATCGGTCAGCGCCGGAAATGCCGCATCCCGCGTGATGCCCGCATTGCTTACCACGCCGTAATAGGCGCCGTGCGCGGCAATGTCCTGTTCGAGTGCGTTGCGTGTGGTTTCGCGCTGCGCCACGTCAAACTGCAAGGTGCGCCCACATCCGCCCGCCGCCACCATCTCTGCCAGCGTCTGCGCCGCTCCGGCGCTGTCGCGGTGATAATGCACCACAATTTCAAAGCCATCCTGCGCCAGACGCAGTGCGATGGCGCGGCCAATTCCTTTACTTGCGCCGGTCACTAAAACGCTGCGTGTCATGGCTGAATTCCTTGTTGCAATTGAATTAACTCGTGTTCATTGGGCTGATAGGTATTCAGCCGCCCGCTGGCGATGATTGCGTCGCCGCAGCAGATTTCCCCTTCGAAGCTGCCCAATCTGTCGTCACGCATCAGCAGGCGCATTTCGACGCGCAGCGTGCTGTTGGCGGCGAAAGCGGCGCCGCTGGCACGATAGCCGCGTCCGCCCAGCAGCATACCGGGACGAATCTCACTGTCGCCGCGCTGACGCGCATGAAATCCCGACCAGACACCAACCGTCTGCGCCATGATCTCCACGCCGTACCACGCTGGCAAATCGCCCTGCGGCGTGAGAAACGGCACCAGCACGCCCGTCGCGTTGATGCTGACTTCGCAGATCACGCTGTCGTCCGTCACCTGGATGACGCGATCCAGCAGCAGCATCGGCGCGCGATGCGGCAGATAGGCATCAACCGGCAGAAAATCACTCATGAGGCTTTCCTAGAATCAGGCAGGTATTGTTCCCGCCAAAAGCAAACGAATTTGAAGCAATCACCGGACGCGCCAATGGCTGCGGCGCGGTGATCAAACCGCATTCCGGCAGCGAGATATCACGTGCCAACTGCGAGAAATCCTGCGGCGGCAGCGGCAGATGCTGCTGCAGAATCAGTGCAGCCAAAGCCGCTTCGGTCGCGCCCGCCGCGCCCAGCGTGTGGCCGGTAAGGTGTTTGGTTGAGCTGCACGGCACGCGGTCGCCAAACAG
This sequence comes from Pantoea sp. CTOTU46764, assembly GCF_031974595.1. NCBI lineage: Bacteria > Pseudomonadati > Pseudomonadota > Gammaproteobacteria > Enterobacterales > Erwiniaceae > Pantoea > Pantoea sp. CTOTU46764. The sequence continues at coordinate 2,819 of NZ_DALYOQ010000077.1, forward strand.
GCGATGAATCACCGCCGATTCCACCTGATCGTTCAGCGGCGTAGCGGTGCCGTGCAGGTTGATGTAGCCGACATCCTGCGGCTGTAAACCCGCCTGTTGCAGCGCCATCAGCATAGCGCCCTCGGCACCGATGCCTTCCGGATGCGGCGCCGACATGTGCCACGCGTCCGAGGATTCACCACAACCGAGCAGCGCCAGCGGCTGCTGTTCGCGCGTCAGCAGCAGCAGCGCGGCAGCTTCGCCAATCGAAATGCCGTCGCGATCGGCGCTGAACGGCGCGCAGTGACGCTCAGAGAGCGAATCCAGGCTGGCGAAGCCGTTAATCGGCATGCGGCTCAGCGAATCCGCGCCGCCCACCAGCGCCACGTCCGCCAATCCGGCATCGATCAAACGTTGGCCGCTGATGATCGCGCGCGCGCTGGAGGAACAGGCAGTCGAAATGGTGTAAGCCGGACCATCCAGTTCTAAATAGTGCGCCAGGAAACGCGACGGATCGCCAAGCTCCTGCATGCGGTAATCGTAGCCCGGCAATGCGTCATCTACCTGACGATCGCCTTCATCGACGCCGGAGGTGCTGGTGCCGAGCACAATCGCCACGCGCTCGCGGCCATATTGCGCGATAGCCGCATCCACTGCCGGGCGTATCTGCGCCAGCGCGGCCAGCAGCAACTGATTGTTGCGGGTGTTATGCGCCGCCAGCGCGGCAGGAATTGGCGGCAACGCGCCCTGCACTTCGCCCAGCCAGCAGCGTTTGCCATCTTGCAGCCAGCCGTCGCGCGGCTGCATGCCCGGCGCTTCACCGGCTTGCAGCTGCGCGGCAATCTGCGCCAGGTTATTGCCCAGCGCATTCACCATGCCAAAGGCGGAGAGGTAGATCATGATGAGGCATCCAGATGTTGGATTTGAATCTGATAGCCAAAGGCGCGTTGGTCGATGCTGATCGGCTCACGCAACTCGCCGCGCTGCAGATAGCGAATCAGCGTCACCACTTTGCCAGAAGGATCGCGCAGCTCGCGTCGATCGTCGATGTCGGTCAACGTCCAGCCACGCGGCAACTGCGGCTGCCATGCGCTGATCGGCCAGTGGCTGAGCATCACATCCGCCAGCACCTGACTGGCGGGCGGCATTTCCGGCAGCGCCATCATCTGCTGCGTGTGAATGCCGTTTTTATCATAGGTGACGCGGAACAGGCGAATGCCAAGCGATGACAAACCGGCGAGGCTCAGCTGTTGCGAATCGGCGCTTAGTAGCACCAGCAGCGACTGGGTTTTGCCTTTGGCGTGGCCGGTCAGCAACTGCTGCTGCTGAAACGCCGGCGAAATGCCTGGCGCTGGCAGCGTGACGCGCACGCCCGGTTTCAGCCACGCGCTTGGTCGGTTGAGGTCGCTCTGATGCTGCGCGCAGCCGCTGACCAGCAGGCTCAACAGCAGCAAAATGCCCATTTTCATCGTTGCTTCCTTTTCCCCGGAGCCAGCGCCAGCGGCGCCAGCAAGAATGCACAAAAAATCCCGCTGCATAGCACGGTACCAAAACCGCTAATAGCCGCAGTGCTGCTGAACACCAGCATGCCGAGCGTTAACAGCGTGGTCATCATTGCCAGCGTCACCGCCAGCATTGAGGTTAACGGCGTACCGCGCGGATTGCTGAAGAACAGCGTGTAGTTGATGCCGATGCCCAGCACCAGAATCAGCGCCAGCAAGGCAAACAGATTGAGGCTCGCGCCGATCCAGCCCAAGGTCGCCAGCGCCGCCGCCAGCGACAGCCACGACGGCAGCGCGCTGCGCAGGCCGGCTTTCACGCCCAGTCGCAGCATGTAGCTGGCGGTAATCAGCAATAACGCCAGCGCCAGCAATCCGCTCAGCAGCGTGCGCGAGAAGCGGAACAGTTCATCATAGCTGGCCTTGCGATCAACCCAGCTAACGCCCGCCTGCTGGGATGCCAGCTGCTGCAGCGCGGCGCTGTTTTTAACGCCGCCGATCGGCACCAGCACGCTGCTGCGTCCGTCCGGCAGCGACAGCCACAGCAGCCGCCAGCCTTCACTTAGCGGGCTCGCCAGCCAGTCAGCTGCGGTCACCGGCATGGCGCTGAGATTGGCATTCGCCACCGTGATGCCCGCCTGCTTTAATCGTTCCAGAATGGTGGGTGCGGCCTGCTGTAGCAGCGCTACATCCTGCTGCTGCTGCGCCAGCGAACTGAGCGGCAGCACGCGATAACTCGCAAGCCAGCCTTGCTGCTGCGCCTGCTGTAGCTGCGGCGCCAGCGCGCTCAGCCGCTGCAGCGCTTGCTGTTCATCATCGCCCCACACCACAAACCAAGTTTGATCGGCCTGCTGACCGGTCAGCTGCGCCAGCTGACGATCCTGCGCTAACAGTTGCGCCGGTGCGCTTTGCAGATGCGCAATATCATCATCGACTTTGAGTTGTAGCATGCCGCTCAGCGCATAGATCGCCACCAGCGCCGGTAAGCCGCGCTTCAGCCCGTTATTGCGCCGCCACGCGGCCAGCCAGCGCGCCAGCCACACCATCGCCGGAATCGGTCGCACCGGTAAACAACGCACCAGCCACGGATAAAAACAGATCACCGTCAGGCAGGAAGCGCTCAATCCGCTGGCAGCATACACCGCCAGCTGGCGCAAGCCGGGGAACGGTGCCAGTAGCATCAGCAGCCAGGCAATCGCTGTGGTGCCGAGCGCCAGCAGCAGCGTGCCGCGTACCTTATGCAAGCTTTGCCACGGCGTGGCCTGCTCGCCGTGCACCATGCGTTCCGTCAGGTAGTAGAGCGTATAATCGGCCGATATGCCGACAATACTGAGACTCATCACTAAGGTGGTGAGATGCAGCTCACCAAAACACAGCAGCGTCAGCACCGTGCCCGCCATCGCGCCAATCGCCACCGACAGTGCGCACAGCGCCAGCGGTCGCAACGAACGGAAAACCAGCCACACCAGCAGCAGCAATCCCGCTAACGTCGCGCTGCCAAGGGTTTCAACATCACGCTGCGCGCGCTGGCTGGCATCGTCACTGAACAGCACCGTGCCGCGCGTCAGCAGCTGCGCATCCGGCCAGCGGGTTTTCAGCTGTTGCTCCAGCTGATTGAGTGCGGTCACCAGCTGATGGCTCTCTTTGATACTGAAAGCATTGCTCGCCAGTTCACCGTGCAGGAAATACCAGCGGCGCTGCTGCGCATCGTTGACCGTCAGCCAACCGTTATGCAGCAGCATTTTGTTGGCACTCTGCTGCAACGCTAATTGCGCGCCGCGCACCAGCAGCAACGGATCGTTGCCGATCTCTTTGCTGCCGACGCCCGCGAAGGCCGAGAACAGCTGCGCCAGTATCCAGTCGGCCTGCGCGCCGCCGCCGTTCTGCAAGCGCGCGCGCGTGGCTGGATCGATCAAACCGTTGCGATGCTGAAACGCATAGGCGCCCCAGCGCTGCATTTGGTCGTCATTCAGCGCGCCGCTGACCTGTTTCAGCATCGGCAAAGCTTGCAGCTGCGCTTGCCACCAGGCCGCGACCGCATCGCCGTTTTGATCGTTGGCGCTCACCAGCCACACCAGTTGACGATCGAGGCGCTGCATAAAGCCGTGCTGGATCTCAGCCGGTGCCTGGCCGAGGTTCTGCTGCGGCAATAACGCCAGCACGCTGCTGTTTAGCTGGCTGCGCGGCAGCAACACCGCCAGCGCCAGCGCTAACGTCAGGCACACCGCCAGCCACAGCAGCGCAACGGTTTTCTCACTGCGCTGGGGCAAAACGGGCTCGCTCTTCATCGGTTAACTGTTTAGGTTCGGTGCGGGTAGCGCTGAGGGTGATCTCGGTTTTGTCGCCCTGCTTGTCATCCAGCGTGATGCGGTTGAGGAAGGTTTCGCCCTGCAGATCGATACGGTTAAAGATCTTATTTAACGGCGCGGCTTTCGGCGTCAGGCCAAGCTGCCAGCGGTTGCTGCCCAGATCGTGGAAATCGAGCGCAAAGTTCTCGCGCAGCACCTTTTCATCCGCCTGGAACAGCGCGCGCAACAGATGGTTGAATTGGAACATCTGCGGATTGCTGTCGGCGGTGATCACCTGCGGTGGCTGGCCGCTCATGCTCTGCACCATGCGCTTATCATCAAGGATCAGCATCAGCGGGAACGGCGTGGCTTGCTGCCACCACAAACCCTGCTGCTGGGCGATCAGCAGCTGACCGCGTGATACCAGCGGCTGCGCCATGCCAGCAATGGTGCGCACCTGAACAAAATTGGCGCGGATCACCGGTTGGCTGGCGAAGCGCTGTTGCAGCTGCTCGAGCGTAACCGCGCTGGCGTTGGCACAGATCACCAGCAGCAGCAGACAAAGGATTCTGATCACGGTTTCACTCCCAGGCGTTCAAAAAGAATATCGGGCGAGACAAAACACATCTCCTGCGTGGTCGCATTTACCGCCACCTGCAGCGTGTGGGCTTTGGTGGTCACCTGCCCCGCCGCGTTGCGGATCACATATTCGATGCGTAAACGGTTTTCGTATTCGCTGATACTGGCGGCGACGCGCACCACCTCTTCGCAGCGCAGTGGCTGGCGGTATTTTACGTGGGTATCCACCACCGGCCAGACGTAGCCGCTGGCGGCCATTTCGCTGTAGCTGTAATTGACGCTGCGCAGCAAGGCTTCGCGCGCCACTTCAAAAAAGCGGAAATAGTTGCCGTGCCACACCACGCCCATCGGATCGCAGTCGTGAAACGACACGGTAATGTCCACCTCAGCGCGGTAGATGCGTTCACTCATCGCGGCTTTTCTCCTCGGGCAACGTCCAGAAATCGTAAAAGTTAAACCAGTCCAGCGGCGCCATCAGCGCGTGCTGTTGTAGCCGTTCCGCATAACGATCGACCGTGGCCTGCAACGCCTGCTGGCGCTGCGCGCGCGGCAGCGAGAGCGGATCGGCAAAGGCTTCGCAATGCACCCGCAACCGGCCCTGTTCACGCAGGGCAAACATCAGCAGCACCGGACAGCGTAACGCCGCCGCCAGCACAAACGGTCCCTGCGGAAACGGCGCGCGCTGGCCCATAAACTCGCTCCACACCACGCGACGTTCGCCGCCGCGCTGGCGATGCACGGCGGTGCGATCGCCAACAATCGCCACCCATTCGCCGGCATCCAGTTTTTGCTGCAGCAGAATGGCGGTATCCGGACCGATATCGGTGACCGGCATCAGATTCACGCCCGCCTGTGGCGCAATGCTCTCCAGCACCTCGCGGAAGCGCTGCGCATTGTCGGTAAACACCAGCGCATTAATCACTAATCCGCTGACCTGTTTAGCCATCGCGCGGCAGGCTTCGATATCACCGAGATGTGAAGCGAGAATCAAATGGCCTTTGCCTTCGGCGGCGCGAATGGTGGCTTCGGCACCGGGCGCGAAATCGATGTCGCGTCCCCATTGCAGATCGCCGCGCCAACTGGCGACTTTATCCAGCATGCTGTAACCGAAACGCAGGAAGTGACGATAGCTGTTGAGCGGCGCAGGCAGCGCGATATTCTGCTGTTGCGCCACCACCTGCACGCGCGTCAGCCACTGCTGCGAAGCGGCGCGCGCAGTGCGTCCAGTTAGCCAGTAAACCGCCACCACCGGCCACAGCAGTAAGATAAAGGGTAAGCGCCCAGCACGACGATAGAGCCACAGCATAAAGCGCAAACCGCTCTGCCCGCGCCTTTCCGGCGTCGCCGACCAGTGCTGCGCATCGCCACGCTGGCGCAGCAACAGCGGGATGCGCGGCAACATGCCGAAGAACAGCCGCGTGTGCATCCATGAGATGCGCAGGTTGTCACGCAGCGCGTCAAAGTGCGACACGCCGCTGGCCGGATAGGTCACGCGGGTGGTGATAAAACGGCTCGGCGTGCCCTGCCAATAGAGACGCACCATGATTTCGGTATCGAAATCCATGCGCTGACCAATCGGGCGTCGATTGCACAACGCCAGCGACGGTGCGAGCGGATAGACGCGGAAGCCGCACATGCTGTCTTTCAGCGAAAACGACAGCGTTTCCACCCACACCCAGAAATGGGTGATGTAGCGGCCATACAGGCGCGATTTGGGAATCGAGGCGTCATAAAGTGGCTGACCGGAGATCAGGCAGTGCGGATAACGCTGCGCTTCGGCTAGCATACGCGGCGTATCTTCCACCTGATGTTGACCATCGGCATCCAGCTGCAGCGCGTGGCTATAACCCGCCGCCGCCGCCGCGCGCAGGCCGGCAATCACCGCCGCGCCTTTGCCCTGATTATGCGGCAGCGTCAGCACCTGCAACTGTGGCGCATCCAGCGCTGCAATCTGCTGTTTGGTGATGGCATCGCTGCCGTCATCCACCAGAATCACCGGCAAGTTAAATGGTGCCAGCCGCGCCAGCACCGACGCCAGCATCGCGCCGTGGTTATAGCAGGGAATCAGTACGCAGGGCGTGAAGTCAGGGCTTAACACAGGCGGATCTTCCCGCTGCTGGCGATCGTTGCCACGTCGCCGTTGATCAGGCTGTAGCTGAAACTGAGCAGCGATTTATCTGCCTGCCACTGCAGCTGTAATTGCAGTTCGGCATCCGGCGGCACCGGCTGCTGGAACTTAATATTGTCGATGGCAGCAAAGGATTTCCCGACAGCTAACCGCGTCAGGCCATAATGCAGCGCCCAGTCAAGTTGCGCCACACCGGGCAGAATCGGCAGCGTTGGGAAATGGCCGCGAAACCAAAACAGATCGGCGGCAACGTGCAGGCGCAATGTCAGTGCATCGCCCTGCTGTTCGGCATGCAGTTCAACCGGCAACATCAAACAACTCCTCAATTTGTGGCCAGGCGCGTTTACTCTGTGCGGTGACAGGAATGGTTGTCACCACGCGCCAGTAGCGCGGCATCGCCACCGGATCCAGCCAGGATTGCAGCGCGCGTTTCCACTCAATTTTTAGCTGATGCAGCGCCGCCGCATCCAGCATCTCAGGTAGCGCCAGCACCACGCCAATCGCGTGACGACCGTGACGCTGAATCGCCAGCGCGGCGGCATCGTCCACACCGGGCAGCGCCAGCAGGCGGCGTTCAATCTCACTTAGCGAGACGCGCTTATCCTCAATCTTCACCACGCGATCCTGCCTCCCCGCCAGCTGAAACTGCCCGGACGGCTGCTGCACGATACGATCGTCGAGCGCGCAACCGGCATCGGTTTCCAGCAAAGCGGAAAACACCCGCCAGCGTCCAGCTTCCTGCTCACGCAACGTAATCTGCGGGAAACAGTGCCACAGCGCATTCTCCTCGCGGGCGCAGCGCCAGCCGATCACGCCGGTTTCGGTGCTGCCATAAATTTCATCAACCGTGCAGCTCAGCGCCTGTTGCGCATGCTGCGCCGCCGTCCACGGCAATGCGCCACCGGCGGAGACGATCAGCTCACAGCGCGGCCCGGCCAGCGCCGGGTCGAGACGACGCAAAAACGCTGGGCTGCTAATAAACGCGTAGCGACGATCGGGTGATTGATCGGCCAGCTGTTCGCTGTAGAAAATTTGCTGCGCGGCGAAGGGTAAACCCAGCGCCATCGGCAACACGATGCGAAAACTCAGGCCATACAGATGCTGATGGCTGACGGAGGCAATCACATGGCAATCACGTAAGCGTGCGCCCCACAAGGTGTTGAGCCAGCGAGCTTCAAGATCCAGCGCGCGCAGCGATTTCACCACGCGACGCGGCGTGCCAGTTGAACCGGACGTGAACAGCACCAGCGAGGCATCGGCGGCGATCGGCGGTAATGCGTCGCTCACCAGCGCGTCGTCCCAGCGCAACTGCGGCAGCGAGACCGCCAGCGGCATATCGCTGATCACGCCATCGAGGCTGTCGGCCATCTCTTCCAACTGGGCCGCGCGACTGTGTCCGGGGATCACCGGCGTTTTACCGGCATGCCACAGCGCCAGCAGCGCGGCGGTGAAGGCATAGCTGTTATCAAAGCACAGCGCCCAATATTGGCCGGGTTGGTTTTGCAGCCGATCGACCAGCGCCTGCACCTGTTGACGCAAAGTGTGCAGCGTATATTGCTGTTGGCCGTGCCAGGCCACCATGCGATCCGGCGCGCTGAGCCAGTCGCGAAGGCTATGTAGGTTCATGCCTGTTTCCTTATGCGCTGACGCAGCAGCCATTCGCCGCCCATCAGCGTGCCCATCAGCAAATAGCTGATGCACCCGTTCCAGAGTGTCCAAAGCGTGACATCATTGAGCAGGCAGGTGAGCAACGCCACGCTGCCGTTGAAGATGAAAAAGCCGCACCACACTTGCGTCACGCGGCGGGTATAACGCACCGCGCGCGGTGGCAGATCCGGTTCGCGCAGCCGCGCCAGCCGCTCTACCAGCGGCATGGGGCTCCACAATGACGCGCCAAACAGCAGCAGCATCAGCGCATTGACCACCAGCGGATACCACAACAGCAGATGTTGCGATCGCAGCAGCAGGCTGGCGAGACATAACGCGCTGCCGACCAGTGCCAGCAGCAGCATCACGCGCGCCATCGGCGCGGCGGCACGGCGCAGCGTCCAGACACGCAGCACAAACAGCAGCGTCAGCAGAGCAGTCACACCGCGCCACTGTGGCTGGGTGATGGTCAACCACACCAGAAACGGCCACGCCATTAGCGCCACGCCGTTTAGCAGCCGCAGCAGCATACGATCAGGCTTCGTCGCGCATCAGTTGGTCGACGGCATCCACCACGTCCTGCACGGTACGCACCGCGCGGAAGGTTTCCGGTTTGATTTTGCGGCCGGTACGCTTTTGCAGGTGCACCACCATATCCACCGCATCGATGCTATCCAGCTCGAGGTCTTCATACAGGCGGGCGTCCGGACGAATATCGTCTGGCTCAATTTCAAACAGCGAGGTGAGCAGCGAAGCCACTTCCTGGTAAATTTCGTCTTTGTTCATCATGTTGGCTGTTCTCAGGCTTGCTGTTGTTCAACAAACGCGGCCAGGGTAGCCACGGAAAAAAAGTGCGCGCGCAGCGTTTCACTCTCGGCTGAGAGCTGTACGCCGAAGCGATTTTTCACCGCCAGTCCCAGCTCCAGCGCATCGATTGAATCGAGGCCCAGCCCCTCGCCAAACAGCGGCGCGTCGGTTTCGATGTCGTCAGGGCTGATATCTTCCAGATTCAGCGTGTCGATAATCATCTGTTTGATGTCGTTAATCAGTACTTGCATAACTTAGTTAGTCTCGTCAGGCACCAGCGCCTGTTGCAGATGACGCGTCAGACGACGTGCGGCCAGCGGCTGCGCATCCTCTTCGGCTTCACTAAAGGCGTGGCTGGCAATACGCGATTGTACGCGTACAGTAAAAATCGGTTTAACCAGCGGAATCTGATACCAGCGGCTTTGCTTATCGAGCATACGCTCGGTGCAGCTGATGTGTACCACGCGCAGATCGCAGCCAGCGCGCACCGCAATGTTGGCGGCACCGCGTTGTAATTTCAGCGGCTCGCCATAACGGGTGCGCGTACCTTCAGGGAAAATCAGGATGGTATCGCCGCGCGCCAGCCGCTGTTGGCTGTCTGGCAGCAGCGTATCGGCTTCGCTGTTAATCAGGTAATCGGCGGCGCGAATCACGCCACGGAAGAAAATGTTGTGCTGCAGCTCGGCTTTTACCAGGCAATCCATCTCCGGCAGCACCGACGCGATCATCACGTAATCGATCAATGACGGATGGTTGGCGACGATCAGGCAGCCGCGATCCTGACGCAGCTGTTCTGCGCCAATGATCTGGTAATCGTACACGCCGACGAAACGGCAGAAACGCAGGAAGCAGCGGAAGCTCCACGCGATGCTGCTGCGGGCGATGTGGCGACGACGCAGGCCATCGCGCTGCACCAGTAACAGCAGATTAAACCCGATCAGCGACAGCAACAGGCCGCCGACGCTGAACAGCGTGAAGCTGACGGCGGTCATCACCAGCCGCCAGTAATAGTTGAAACCAGGACGCGCCTGCGCCAGCGAATTATCCACCATGCTGATGCTCCCAGTGCCACTGATGACGTTCGCCAGCCACGCTAAAACCTGGCGTGTTGTGCAGCATCGCCGCCAGGAATTGCAGACTTTGCGGCAGAACGTTGTGCGTGTCGGCGGGTTTGCCCGCTTGCGCTTCGCAGCGCCACGCCTCGCCCGCGCGCAGCAGCAGCGCCACCGCGTAGGGCGCATTAAAGCGATCGATTTCCGGTAGCCACGGGCGATAGTAATCCGGCACTACGCCGTCAAAATCCACCAGCAGCACCTGCGCGTAACCCGCCTGATGCAGCGTTGCCACTTCAATCAATCCTTGCTGGAAGCTATCGATACCGGCCGAAATCGAGGATGAAACCAGCGGCTGACGCGCAGCGATGGTCAAACTGCCTACTGCAGAGTTGTGGACCGACATGGCGAAATCGGTCGGCGACAGCGCCTGCTGTTCCGCCAGCGCGGTGAGAATGCGCAGATTACGTTCCAGTTCGCCGTGGCGACTGGTGAAGACGATGGCGTCCACGCTTTGCCGCGCCAATAGCGCCAGCCCGCACTCAACCGCCGCACGGCTGCCTGGGCTGAGACGACGCGCGGTCATCATCGGCAAAAATTGGGGTTTCGCAATAGGTTGCGTGGCATCTAACGCCGGTGCCTGTTGCGCCCAACGTTGCCACTCTTCTGCGGTGCTGTTGCCCGGCGCAATGGCATGCCAGTCAACAAGGGAGTAAGCGAGTTTCATACCTGTATTCTTTCTTCAGCCTCAGGGATGGTCAGATTTACGCTGCGCGGCATCCCTTCCTTGCTCTCAATACCCGTCATCCCATGCGGATGTCGCCGATTAACAAGGCGGGCACATGGCCCGCCTGTTTCTATTTCGGCAGCGTGTCGGCTAACTTTACAACATTATGTCAGCAATCACGCTTCGCGCTTATTTAGCGGCTTCAACCGCCAGACGCGTTTGAATACCCTGGCTCAGGTTCTGAATCCAGCGGTTGTAATTACGGTGAATTTGACCGCTACCGGCTTTCAGATTCTGACTGCTAACATACTGGATTTGGTAGCTGTTCGCGGTGTAGTTCACGCGAATATCTGCGGTATGTCCGCGCTCAGCCAGGTGACCATTCATCACGCCAGGACTCGCTGGCGTCATCACCCAATGGTTAGCGGCACCCGCCTGGATGATTGCCTGCTTCATTTGATCATCCGAGTAGCTCTGACCCACGGTCTGGCTCACATTCTGGATAGGCGCGGTACGTGGCGCGCAGCCGGTTAACAGGACCGCAGAGACTAACAAAGCAAAACCGATTTTCTTATTCATCATTTCCTTTTCTTCCCCTGTCTTTGCAAGCCGCCTCAGTGAGCGACTGCGCTGGTAAACTTACCAACACTGTTCCGTTCAGACTGTGTAAAGCGGGCGGATAATAACATTATTTGTAAAGACAAGTAAAAAGAAGCATGAATCACTTAAGAATCGTTTATCGCCGACTTAAAACCAGACGCAGGCCGTTTTACGGCTGAATTTCTACCGAAAAATGGCCTTGTCGCATGATGTTTAACCCTGCCAGCCGCCACCGAGCGAACGATAAAGATCGATTTGCGCTAACAGCAGCGTATTTTTCACTGACACGATATTCAGCTGAGTGCTGAACAGCGTGCGCTGGGCGTCGAGCTCATCGAGATAGGAGGCGTAACCGTTTTGATAGCGGTTATGCGCAATGCGATACGCTTCCGCCACATAACCTTCCTGCTTCTGCAACTCTTCAAGCTGCTCCTGACTGCGGCGAATGGCATCCAGCGCGTTATCCACATCGGAGAACGCATTGCGCACCACTTTCTCATAGCCGTAGAGCGCCTGATTGCGCGTTGCCATCGCCACATCAACCTGAGCAGTCAGCGCTTCGCGATTCAGCAGCGGTGCCAGAATGCTGCCGCCGATGCTCCACAAACGGAACGGATTATCCAACAACTGATGCAGTTCACCGCTTTGCAAGGTGCCGCTGGCGGTGAGATTGAGCGACGGCAACATTTTGGCCTGGGATGACGCCAGTGACGCGTCGGCGGCCAGCAGCTGGCGCTGCGCCTGCACGATATCCGGCCGGCGATTCAGCAACTGCGACGGCAGCAGCGATGGCAAGGTTTGCGGTTTGATATGGTCGAACTGGCTACTGCGCGCAATTTCGCGCGGGTTCATGCCCACCAGCACGCTGAGCGCATTCTCCTGCTGCTCGATCTGATGCTGCAACTGCGGGATCTGCGCTTTAGCGGTTTGATATTCTGAGGCGGCCTGCATCCATTCGAGACGCGAGGTGTAGCCGGTTTCAAACTGGCGCTGCGCCAGGTTGAGCGAGTTTTCGCGCGTGGCTAACGTGGCTTCTGTGACGCGTAACTGCTCATCAAGTGCGCATAAGCTGAGATAGCCCGATGCCACCGAACTGGCGACGGTGAGCTCAGCGGCAGACGCGGCGGCACGCTGCGCATCCAGCGAAGCTTGCGCAGCGCGAATGCTGTTGCTACGGCTGCCCCACAAATCCACCTCATAGTTGGCCTGCAGCAACCCCTGAAACACCGCGTTTTCATAGGGCTGACCGGTCGCCGCCGACAGCGCACGTTGATGCGTAGCCGCAACGCCCGCCGACAGCGTCGGGAAATTATCGCCCTGCGCGGCACGTAATTCGGCACGGTATTGATCCACGCGTGAACGTGCCGTGAGAATATCGCTATTGTGCTGCAACGCCTGCGTGACGAGGCGATTAAGATCGGCATCGCCAAAGTTCTGCCACCACTGCGCTTCCGGCAGCGCATGCGGGCCAACCTGCTGACGCCAGCTATCGGGAATCGGCAACGATGACGGCGCTTTATCCACTTCCGTCGCACAGCCGCCCACCATTAATGCCACGCACATGGCTAACAGTAAGCGCTTCATGGCGCATCCTTGTGCGGTTCAGCGGCGGTATCAATGCTCACTTCCACCGACATGCCAGGACGCAGCGCGTGCAGATCGTCGTCAAGAATTTTGATGCGCACCGGAATACGCTGGGCAATTTTCACAAAGTTGCCGGTGGCGTTATCCGGCGAGATAGCGCTGAATTCGGAACCGGCGGCAGGCGAGATAAACTCGACGCGGCCATCGTAATGCCTTCCGTCTAACGCATCGACGCGGATGTTCACCGGTAAGCCGGGACGCACGTGCGCCAGCTGGGTTTCTTTGAAATTGGCGATGATCCATTTATTTTCCGGCACCACCGAAGTCAAACGCGTGCCAGCAGTAACATAAGTGCCTTTACGCACCGACAGCTGACCAAGCTGGCCACTGTCCGGCGCGATGATGCGTGTATTCGCCAGGTCGATGTTTGCCAGCTCTAAAGCCGCCTGCGCACTGGCGACATCGCCTTGCAGTGAAGCCTTGTTTACCACCACGGTTTGCAGATTCTGTTGTGAAACGGCGACCTGCGCATCCGCCTGACGCAACTGCGCCTGCGCCTGGGCATTCGCCGCGCGCGCCGCGTCACGTTCACGTACCGACAGCGAGCCGTCAGCCGCCAGATTCTCTACACGCTTGAGATCGAGGCTACTTTTCAGCGCCTGCGCTTTGGCATTTTCCAGCGCGGCTTTGTTACTGAGAATATTGGCTTCGGCACTTTTACGCTGCTGCTGGTTATTGTTCTGCGCAGCGATTTTCATATCCAGCTGCGCCTGCGCCTGATGCACGCGCTGACGGTAAATACGATCGTCGATGGTCATCAGCAGCTGGCCTTTGGTCACCGGCTGCAAATCCACCACGTTAACCTCGGTCAGATAGCCATTCACCTGCGGGCTAATAAAGGTCACCTGGCCGCGCACGTAGGCGTTTTCTGTCGACTGAACGGTGCTGGTGAACGGCCACAGCTGCCAGGCATACAGAATCACCAGCACGCCGACGATAACAATGCCGCTGCCGGCGGCGATGGAAAGAATGCGTCGGCGGTTGGTGCGCTCGCGCTCTGCCGCCTGAATGTCGTCCTGTTGGCTCATGAATTCTCCGTCGGGGTTACTGGTTGTGCCGCATTCATTTTGGTCTGACGCCAGTTGATATAGCGTAAACGCGTCAGGCGATACAACACCCAGATTAAGGTGATGAAGGCCAGCGCGGCGGTAAGAAGATAGGTGTCGTTATAGGCCAGCACGTTAGCTTGCAGTGTTGCCACCGTTTGCAGCTGGCTGCTGCTTTGCGCGCTGAGTAGCACGCTATCCGGCAACTGGCTGCTAAACAGCGAGCTGTACTGGCTGAGGCGTTCGGTGACGTTGGGATCGAGCTGCGACAGCTGATCGCCCAACAAGCTGGAGTGATACTTTTCGCGCCACGTCTGGAACGTGCCGAGAATGGCCGCGCCGATCAAACCGCCTAAGTTCTGGCTCATGCCAAACAGCACCGAGAAACTCACCAGGTTTTTCGGCTGCGTCACCACGCCGCCAATCCCCAGCAGCATGGCGGGCCCGAGGAAGAAGGCGCTGCCAAAGCCGAGTAAAAACTGACTAAAGTAGAGATTGTTGGCACGCGTCAGCGGGCTGGATTGCGCATCCATGAGTGAGGCGACGATCATCACCACCAGCGACGCGACAATCGGCCAGCTCAGATGCGTAGGTTTGATGGTTAACGCGCTGGCGATCATGCCGCAAATTACCCCGGCGATGATCGCTAACGCCAGACCGCGCATCTGATCGTTGAGTAAGCCCAACTGCTGCAGGAAACCCACCGCACCGGTGTTTTGTTCAGCCAGCAGAATACGCATCATGATCATCACAATGCCGAGCCGCACAATCATGCCGTTGCTTAGCCAACGCGTGTTGATCAACGGATTCTTGCGATTGTGCTCGACGACGATCGCCGCCACGATCAATACCAGCGCCAGCGCCAATGCCACACCGAGCCACGGCGTGCTAAACCACCATTCGATGCGTCCCAGCGACAGCACCGCACACAACAGCGCCATGCCCGGCGCCATCAGCATGAAGGTGAGGAAATCCATTTTTTCAAACGCTTTGATGCGGTCGCCGGGCGGCAGTTTCACCACCAGCACGCAGCCCAGCGAGATCAGCGCCAGACCGAGTTCAAACAGGTACAAACCGCGCCACTCTTGCAGCTGCAGTAGTTCAGTGGAGAACAATCGTGCCAGCGGAATCGCCAGCTGCGACGCAGTGATACCGATCACCAACGCTTTAAGCCGATGCTTCGCGGGCCACGCCTGAATCTGGTAATAGATGCCGAGCGAACTCAGCGCCGCACCAACCATGCCGTGCGCGGTGCGCACAATGATGGCCGAGCTGAGATCGTTGGCCAGCAGGTGGAAAAACGCCACGATCACATACAGCACCAGAAACGCTTCGGTGAACAGCCGCAGACCAAACTGCTGGCGGAACTTCACCAACAACAGGTTGATGGAGATGTTGCCCATCACATACACCGCAGGCAGCCAGGCGATTTCATTGCTATAGGCGCCAAAAGTGCCTTGCAGATTGGTGAGGTTGGCAGATACCAACGCGTTACTCAGCGCACCGGTAAGGGAGATCAGTAAGCCGATGATGCCAAACGCGATGCGCTTCGAGGGCGAATGCAGCGGCGTTGAGGGCGAGCCCGGCAGCATCGGCTTTTCATGTGGCAGCCATTCGCGTGGGGCATAAGGATTACGTTTCGCCACGGTTAAACACTTCCCAGACGCGCCAGCAGTTGTTTCAGCACCTGTTCCGTTATCGCCAGCGATTCGGGATCGATATCCGCCAGCAACTGCGCACGTAGCGCATCGGCCTGGGTTTTCACTTCGGCAAAGGCCACGCTGCCTTGTTCTGTCAGAATCAGCAGGCGCTTACGGCGATCTTCCGGCGGCTGCACGCGCGCCAACAGCTGTTGCTTCACCAGGCGATCGACCAAGGGCACGACGCTGGCCTCTTCAAGACCGAGCAATTGCGCCAGGGCTTTTTGCGTTGGCGGCTCGGCGGCGGTAGCCACGCTGGCAATCGCCATCCAGCTGCTCATACTTAATCCGCTCTCTTTGAGGCGACGATCAACGGCCAAACGCCACGCGTGCGCGGTGAGATGCAGCAAACGAGAAAAGGGTTGCGGATAGTCGCTCAAAACGTAGTGGCCTAATGGTTAGGTATCTAACTAAACGGGAGCGTTATTATAGGCGAAGCCGCTCACCAATGAAAACCTCGCTTACATCAGAAAACGTAGTGGGCACGGCAAAAAATCTCCAGCTTTCTGTATCAGTTGTACAACTCGCGCAAATTTCTGCTGTTCCTGCATAGGTTTGTATAGATTTCAGAAAACATTACAAATTATAAGTCATTGTTAAATATGAATTAGCACAAATTGCTTAAGATACTAGTTGTACAAGTTGCTTCAGATTGTATAAGTTTACATCCCGCGAGCCAGCTGATGGCTCCGTAACGAATGATGCACTTTGCGTCGCCTCTGAAGGTGTTGTGGATTTCCACCTTCAGAGGTGTCTTTTTGCGTTGGTTGATGAGTTGGGTGGTGCGCGCCTGTCCGCGTGCACGTTTTTTCATCATGGAGCTGGAGGCACATTGCCATCAGGCCGATCTTAAGGGCTTCACATATGCAAAACGCCGCAAACAGTAGCGCTGCCATCGCTGACTACTTCAAACTGGCCGGAAACAGCGACAGCAGTGAGATGGAAGTTTTCGGGCAGATCATCGCCGAAATCCTGCAAGCCGGTATGCCGGTTTCCAATAAAGCGATTATTGCATCGCTTATTAACCGTCTTGAGATGGAAAGCGATGTGATTCAGCTGGATATTTATCGCCACCTGCTAGAATTGGTTGTCAATAAAACACCTGACGATCTCGCGGTCTAAAGCCGGATTCCAGGGATGGAATCACCCTCACCTGTCCCAACGCGCTAGCGTCTTACCTTATTGCCCGGTAACATCCTCTCTCGAAAATTCTAACTGGTTACTGCCGTACCGCGACGGTATGCGCACAATAATAAAAGAGCCTGCACAATCTATGAGCCAACCAACTGAGCGCGCCACTGCGGTGGAGAGCGATATCACCGTGGGGCGCGTATTACGTTCGCCTGCCCTGCTAACCCGCGAGTGTCTGGCCGGCATTATTACCGCGCTGGCGCTGATCCCTGAAGTGATCTCCTTCTCCGTGATTGCCGGTGTCGATCCCAAAGTCAGCCTTGTGGCCTCGGTGGTGCTGTGCCTGACGCTGTCGATTCTCGGCGGCCGCCCGGCGATGGTTACCGCTGCAGCCGGTTCGGTGGCGCTGGTGATCGGCCCGATGGTGCATGCGCACGGCGTCGAATACATTCTGCCCGCCGTGATTATGGGCGGCGTTATCCAGATTATTTTTGGACTCGCTGGACTGTCGCGCATGATGCGCTATATCCCGCGCTCGGTAATGATCGGCTTCGTCAACGCCCTCGGCATCCTGATCTTCTTTGCGCAAGTCCCGCACGTTTGGGGCCAGTCCGCTTTGGTATGGGCACTGTTCGGCGTCACGCTGGCGATTGTGCTGCTGCTGCCGAAAGTGCTGAAAAGCGTCCCATCACCGCTGGTCGCGATTGTGGTGGTGACGGCTGTCGCGTTGCTGCTCGGCTATCGTGTACCAAATGTCGGCGATGAAGGGCCAATGACTGCTGGTCTGCCTGGCTTCACCACCTTATTGGTGCCAATCAATCTGCACACGCTGCAAATCATCTGGCCAACCGCCTTGAGCATCGCCTTTGTTGGCCTGATGGAATCGCTGCTGACCGCCAAACTGGTGGATGACATCACTGATACGCCTTCCGGTAAACGCCGCGAATCCTGGGCGCTCGGCGTTGGCAATATTCTGGCGGGCTTTTATGGCGGCATCGCCGGTTGCGCGATGATTGGTCAAACCATCGTTAACGTCGAGCTGGGCAAAGCACGTACGCGTATTTCGACTATCGCGGCGGGTATCGTGCTGCTGTTATTAGTGACCGGACTGAGCCAGATTATGGCGCAGATCTCAATGGTGGTGCTGGCGGGTATTATGATGGTAGTGGCAGTGAAAACCGTGAACTGGCATAGCCTGCAACCGGCAACGCTGAAACGCATGCCGTGGTCTGAAACCTTGGTGATGGTGCTGACGGTGGCGGTCACCGTGTGGACCGGCAACCTGGCGATTGGCGTACTGGTTGGTGTGATTCTGGCAATGATGCTGTTTGCGCGTCGCATCGCTCATGTAATTCACGCAGAACGCCACTTGAGCGACGACGGTGAACAGGTCAATTACACCGTGCGCGGCCCGCTGTTCTTCGGTAGCAGCAATGATTTATTTGAGCACTTCAATTACGGCCACGATCCTAAAGCTGTCACTATCGATTTAACCCATGCGCAGATTTGGGACGCGTCAAGTGTGGCGGCCCTCGATGCCATCGAATATCGCTATCAGCGCCACGGTGCGAAAGTCACCTTTATTGGGCTGGATGACCGCAGCAGCGATTTCCGCGAGCGGCTGAGTGGGAACTTGAGTTAGAGATATCTCCTCATCCTTGTCAGTTAAGGCGTGCAACCAGTACCAGCTTTAACACGTATCGTAGCGGCGCAATTGATCGCGTGATTAATCGCGCCGCTACGGAAAGTGCTGTGCTTAGCGGTACTCTCTAATCGAAGAAAATTTTGCCAACAATTGTCCGGTTTACCGGGACAATTGTGATGTCAGCCTGCTAATAAGCGATGGTTAAATGGTCAGTGTTAACAATTACGTTTTTACCATTAACTGTAACCAAAGAACTTTCACCAATACCTGTAAAGATCACATCACCGCGAAAGTATAACTGACTCATATTTCCTGTAAGATATCTTGCCATATCTAATTCCGCACCATTAATAGAATATATAGCATTCTCTTTCCTTACGCCTATCATTCCCATCGTAGTATCAATAAGTGACGTAGTTAGTCCTGAAAGCATAAAAAAAAGGAAGATAACTACTGCGGCGATGGAGACCACATGGAAATTACGTTTTTCTTTCTTAACTCGTCGATCTAAATAAACGTTAGGGATTATTGCTATAAATAGAGTAGTAATACCAATTGATATCATTATTGATGGCAGTGAAACTCCATGATCGGTAACTAGCTTATACACACACAACATTGTGATAATGGCAATGATAAAATGCGCCGAAAAGGCATTTATGATGTGCAATTTATTTGCAACCAACTCATATTTCCTTACGTAATTTTTAATTTTCTTATTAAAAGGATTCAGCCGAACAACAATGAGTTTAACTAAACTTAACAGAAGATAAATAAATACACTTGATACTGAATACCAGCCTAAGAGAAAAAAGCAGAGAATCAGTGAAAATGAGGCACTTATAGAGAGAAAGAAGATAATTTCTGATAAAGATACTTTTGATGGGAAAAACCTCACCTCAAGACAGTACATCATGAAAATGAACACCCCGAGGCCTGTAGCTATGAAATATGCATTTTTAGCCATATTAAGGGTAAAATATTTTCTCCAACGCTCCATAAATAATATCCTTTATTGAAAAAATAAAAATTTACACATCCCAATAAGATCAAACATCCACAACTAACATTAAT
This sequence comes from Pantoea sp. CTOTU46764, assembly GCF_031974595.1. Classification (NCBI taxonomy): domain Bacteria; kingdom Pseudomonadati; phylum Pseudomonadota; class Gammaproteobacteria; order Enterobacterales; family Erwiniaceae; genus Pantoea; species Pantoea sp. CTOTU46764. Next base: position 22,365 of record NZ_DALYOQ010000077.1, read on the forward strand.
GTAGCATTATATAAATAAGTAACGCTACTTGAGATAAAAAATGAAATTTGATTAATTTAAATGTAACACGTTAACAACTAATTGATTTTATTTTAAATCATTACTTAATAAGCACCGCTTAAATACGCATTAGTTATTGCTTCTTCAGATTAGTACTAAAAATGGATTTTAGATTTTTTTGAAATTATTAATGCGCTTCGCTTGCGTAATCTGCTGTCACTGCCTTTGCTTACCTCATGATCAATTCTTTGAGCTCTTTGAGATTGGTTACTCAATCGCTCATTTGTGAGGAGCAGCAGATGAAAGTTTTAGCAAAAGCAGTATTGGTGACGTTAACGATGGTCTCGCTTTTCGGTTGTATGCATAAAAGTGACGCGGTCGGCGACGATGGGCGTCCACATGCGCCAAGTAACCAACCAGTGCCAGGCGCCAGCGAAGGTGCGGGTCCTGTTGGACAACCACAATCTTAATGGCTTTCCACGTTTTGCTGCTTGAATATGATTACTAAAACTGCGGAGAATGTTACTCCACATTCTCCGCATACCTAAGTTATTTACTGACTCGTCCACTTTGATAATTTGGATGTGACTATGATTTTTTAGTCAATATGTCACGCAGGTTATTCCTGACTAACTTCGCTTTCTAATTTTGCTCGCTTAAAGTTATCGTCATCTTTAACAAATTCATAGCAGTCCATAATCACGCCAGATATGCGCAATATATCGCTTGGTTCATTAATAGTTAACCGTTTCCCATCAAACTCTAACCGAGCCCTTTTAATCTCATTTTTTTGCAGATCATTAAGCTCAATAGGGAAGTTAACGTAGGAGCTTTTTTTATCGTAGAAACGTATTATCCATCTTGTTGTCTTACCTTCAAATAGAATTCCAAAATAAGACTCTGTATCTTTATATTTGATATCAGCTTCGCTTCCCACAATGCTTTTTACTTTCTCAAACATATCAAGTTCGATAGCTGTGGTTATGATGTTGGGATTGTCTGGATCGATTATGTTTTCAGGCTGCTTCGCTTGCACTACTGGAAGCTCGTCTTCTACTTCCTCCGTAGCAAGCTCTTTCTTCGATGTGGAAAGACCCGATACAACCATGTCACTTACAGATTTCTCAACAGCCAGCTTAACTAAAGGCGTTATCGAATCTAAAAATCTTTGATTTAACTGCCGCTCAATATTTGATCTTGAAGCAACATACCTGACAAATTCGCTATCGACATCCCTTAGACTCGCTCTGATAGTTTTAGTAAAAGCACTTAAATATACACTCTCTTCGGCAAGTGTTCTTAATGCTTCTGGTTTAAATTTGTCGTAACGGAATCTAAAAAGTTGCTGAATATCTGAGTCAGATAAGGAATCGATTTTAATAGTAAGAAAGGGTTTATGATCCATGATGTTTTTCTGTTTTAGATCGGTGAAAAAACGCCATTCTTTACCATTTGTTATTGCCGAAACTGTCACTTCAGGAGTTGAATTGAAATACCTTGAAAGTTGAGGGCAATGATTTTCAATCTGTTCGTTGAATCCCTTCGCTTCGATAAACATCACCGGAACGCCCTGGCAAAAGAGAGCATAATCCACTCGCTCATTAGCCTTAACACCGACAAAGTCTGCGTAATATTCCGCTTTAACTTTTGTAGGATCATAAGGTGTAAAGCCAAGAATATCTAAAAGAGGCATTATCAGAGCTTGCTTTGTTGTCTCTTCAGTCGTACAGAATTGGCCCATCGTTGCTACATGATTTGCGTGTGAAGCTAATTTTGCAGTAAAGTTTTCCACCCTAACTCCTTGGTAGTCATGTCGAATATGATTAAACAAAACGTTACAAATCGAAACATTACACTCAAGAAACGCGGTTTTCAATGTTACAGATGCCAATTTCCATAAGTTAAGAAAAATTATGAATGAATACGCATTTGTAGCCTCATTTGCGACGATATGGCCAGGGATGTGTTTTGAGTCAGCAAGAAGTGATTTTGAGAGAGAAAGGATATCGCAGCATTACAGTTTGCAGGAAGATTCACGTAAAGACAGATACACAAAAACAAAAAAACCGCCCTTGGGCGGTTACGACATTACTGCATATTGCTTTGATTTTATTTGGTTTTTAACAACTTAAAATATGGTGCCCGGGGCGGGACTTGAACCCGCACAGCCATAAGCCGAGGGATTTTAAATCCCTTGTGTCTACCGATTTCACCACCCGGGCAGGGTGTAAATTGGAGGCGCGTCCCGGAGTCGAACCGAGGTAGACGGATTTGCAATCCGTTGCATGGCCACTCTGCCAACGCGCCTTTAATCTGATATGTAATCCGTTGAATACGAATTACTAAATTTGGAGCGGGAAACGAGACTCGAACTCGCGACCCCGACCTTGGCAAGGTC
>NZ_DALYOQ010000078.1:0-21861 GCF_031974595.1 Pantoea sp. CTOTU46764
CGTAAGAACACTAACACCTGAAGCTAGCGCGTCTACCAATTCCGCCACCATCGCAAACTAACAACACCCTAAAGTATTGCTAACCACGGAGGCGCATTTTAGAGATTTTACTCATTGCGTCAACACATATTTCGCGACGGCAAAACGATCGCTGTAAAAAGCAACGTTTCTGCCGCCGCGCTTGAATTAACGCGTTTTGGCACCGCGACCGTAGACGGCGCGATAGACTTTAAAGCGTCCGGTTTGCGCCAGCACTTCGTGATTGCCGAAGGTTTCATCGAGAATTTGCGGATACGGCAGGAAGGCGTTAGCCACGATACGCAGTTCGCCGCCGCTGTTCAGATGCTTAAGCGCACCGCGAATCAGCGTGTTGGCCGCTTCAAGGCTGGTTTGCAGGCCATCGTGGAACGGCGGGTTGGAGATGATCATGTCAAAACGGCCGGTAACGTCAGAGAACACGTTACTGGCAAACACTTCACCTTCCAGTTCGTTGGCGGCCAGCGTGGCTTTACTCGCTTCAATCGCAGCAGCATGCACATCACACAGCCACAGACGCACGCGCGGCGACACTTTCGCCATCACGGTCGCCAACACGCCGCTGCCACAACCGATATCCAACACTTTGCCACGGAAGTGCGGCGTCAGCGTGGAGAGCAGCAGATCGCTGCCGATATCCAGACCATCGCGGCTGAACACGCCCGGCAAGGTATGGATGGTGAGATCCTCGAGCTGATAGGTATTGCCGTAGCTGCTGGCATCAAAAGTCGGCTGCTTATCGAGACGACCGTGATACAGGCCGCAACGACGCGCGCTGTCGACTTTCTCCAGCGTTGCCCACTCTTCCAGCATGCCTTCGGCGCTGCGCACGCCGCTGCGGTTTTCACCCACCACGAAGATATCGCAGCCAACCGGCAGCAGAGAGAGCAGATTTTGCAGCTGGTACTGCGCTTCGGGTTTGTTTTTCGACCAGTAATAAACCAGCGTATCGCAGCCTTCAACATCGGCAGCGGTTGCGACCATGCTGTAAACCGCACGTTCACCAAGGCGGTGGCTGAGGTTCTGCCAGTGATGATATTGCTGGGTATGCACGCGGCTCGACGCGGTTTCTAGCTGGGCGGGCAGGTCATCCTGCAAGTCGCCAGCGAACAATACGTGGCGGGCGGTAAATTCATCACTGTGGCGCAGAATCACTTCGCTGGCCGGGGTAAAAGCAGACATGGAACGCTCCTGTTAAATCAGAGCGTGGATTATAGTGCTTTGTTGGCGCATGTTCGATGGGTTTGCTAGCATAGCGTCGCATTCTGGCAGCATAACGGGTAATAGCATGAGCACAAGGCGCGACTGGCTTCTACAGCAAATGGGGATTACGCAGTATCAGCTGCGGCGTCCGCGCGTGCTGCAAGGGGAAATTGCCGTCACGCTTTTGCCCGACACACGTTTGGTTCTGGTGGCCGAACAGGCACCGACGCTACAAGAACCGCTGATTCGCGACGTGCTGCGCGCGTTAAACCTTCAACCCGCGCAGGTGATGGCGTTAATGCCAGACCAGCTGCAAATGCTGCCGGAGCAGGTCGACTGCGCTGGCTGGCTGCTGGGCGTCGAGAGCGAACATCCCTTTAACGGCATTACCTTTAACACCGCCGTTTTCAATGAACTGATCAGCAGCGGCGCTGCAAAACGCGCCCTGTGGCAACAAATGTGTAACCATGACAGCCATCTCTTTAGTCACCCCTGAAGACCAGCCGCAGCTGCTGGCGATTGAGCGCCGCGCGCATGCCTTTCCGTGGAGCGAGCAGACGTTTAGCAGCAATCAAGGCGAACGTTTTGTTAATTTCCGTATTGATGTTGAAGGTAAGCTGGCCGGATTCGCCATCACCCAGGTGGTGCTGGATGAAGCCTCGCTGTTCAACATTGCGGTGGATCCCGATTTCCAGCGTCGCGGCCTGGCGCGCCAGCTGTTGCAGCATCTGATTGCTGAGCTCGAACAGCGCGACGTCATGACGCTATGGCTGGAAGTGCGCGCCTCAAATACGCCAGCGATTGCATTGTATGAGCAGCTGGATTTCCATCAGGTGAGCGTACGCCCCAACTATTATCCCACTGCCAGCGGACGAGAAGATGCCATCATTATGGCGCTAACCCTTTAAGGAGCACCATGCTAAACGATTGGGACTGCATCCTGTTTGATGCAGACGACACGCTTTTCCATTTCGATGCTTACGCCGGTTTGCAGCGCATGTTTGCCCGCTATGACGTGCAATTTTCCGCGCAGGATTACACCGATTATCAGGCGATCAACAAGCCGCTGTGGGTCGATTACCAGAACGGCACCATTTCCGCGTTGCAGCTGCAAACGCGCCGCTTCACCTTGTGGGGCGAAAAGCTCAGCGTCGCGCCGGAAGTGCTCAACAGCGATTTCCTCAGCGCGATGGCCGATATCTGCCTGCCGCTGGAAGGCGCAGCGCATCTGCTGGAGACGCTGAAAGGCAAGGTGAAGATCGCCATCATCACCAACGGTTTCACCGCGCTACAACAGGCGCGCCTTGAGCGCACCGGTTTCCGTGATGTGTTTGATGCGCTAGTGATTTCTGAAGAAGTTGGCGTACCGAAACCTGACGTGGCGATCTTCGACCATACGCTGGCCTTGTTGGGCAATCCGGATCGCAGCCGCGTGCTGATGGTCGGCGATACGCCGGAATCGGATATTCTCGGCGGCATGAATGCCGGCCTGAAGACTTGCTGGATCGATCACGGCACGCGTCCGTTACCCGATCACATCACGCCAACCTGGCAGGTGAAGACGCTGACCGAGCTGGAAGCGATTCTGACCAAAGATTAAAAGTATCTATTCACCGTTATCATTGTGATGATGCTAAGAAGCCCGCTGTGCGGGCTTTTTTGTGCAAAAAATCTATTCAAGTATCTATTCACGAATCTATTCACGAATCTATTCACGAATCTATTCATGAAGGTGCTGAGGAGGAAACGGAGAGATCGTTAACGCTCTTTTTCGGTCTCGGATGTTGCCGTCGCCGCCTCTTCTTCCTCTTTCTCTTTATCCTCTTTCACCGTGCGGCTCGCCGTCAGCAGGAACGGCGATTGCTGCCAGCGGGTGCGGCGGTCACGCAGCAGGGTGCGCGTCAGGATTATGCCGATGGCCAGCGCCAGTAACATCATCAGGCGCAGGATGTTGGTGGTGTTATCCACCTGACGTGATTCCGTCACCAGCACGTGGGTATCCAGCGTGACGCGCAGAAAACCTTGCGGGCCATCTTTGCCTTCCAGCGGCTGCACAATTTGATGGTTAAAGTAGCTACCGGCGCGTTTGCCATCCAGCGACAGGCGATCGCGCACATTAATGCTTTCGCCGCTGTGCGCCACCAGGCTGCCATCATCGGCGTAAACGGAGGCATCAAGAATACGGCTGTTATCGGTCATCTGATTGAGGATCGCGGCAATCTGCGTGCGGTTATCGTCGCTGTTATCCATCAACGGTTTAAGGCTAAACGCCACCTGTTTAGTCAGCGTGCGCGCCAGTTCTTCCACTTGTTCAGAGCGTGCCATTTGATGGCCGAGGCTAAACCAGGATGCACCTTGCATCAGAACCACTAACAGAGCCAGCGAGATAAGAACAATCACCGTGCGATGCAGGCGAAATTTCAGTGCGGTTTTAACCATCAGAAACCCGTGTGATGTAACAGCAGAAAGGCTGGCAATTATGTTGCCAGAACCCGCGCAGACAAGGTAGCCTCTTGCGTGGTTTTGTTGTCCCTACAGGAGCTGTAATGCCAAATCGTCTTACCTGGTGCGATCTGCCCGCCGATGTTTCACTTTGGCCGGGTTTACCCCTTTCCCTCAGCGGTGATGAAGTGATGCCGCTGGATTACCGTGCCGGTCGAACTGGCTGGTTGCTGTATGGGCGCGGGCTCGATAAACAAAAACTCACCGATTATCAGCATAAGCTGGGTGCGGCGATGGTGATCGTCAGCGCCTGGAATGTCGATGAGTATCAGGTGATACGTCTGGCAGGCTCGCTGACGCCGCGCGCCAGCAAACTGGCGCATGAAGCCGGTTTTGATGTCGCGCCGCTCGGCAAAATCCCGCATCTGAAAACCCCTGGCTTGCTGGTGATGGACATGGATTCCACCGCGATCCAGATTGAGTGCATCGATGAGATCGCCAAGCTGGCGGGCTGCGGTGAGCAGGTGGCGGACGTCACCGAACGCGCCATGCGTGGCGAGCTGGATTTCAAAGCCAGCCTGCGCGAGCGCGTCGGCACTTTAGCGGGCGCGGATGCCAATATCCTGATGCAGGTGCGCGACGCGCTGCCGCTGATGCCAGGCTTAACCACGCTGGTGCAGAAACTGCAGGCGCTGGGCTGGCAGGTGGCGATCGCCTCGGGCGGCTTCACCTTCTACGCCGACTATTTGCGCCAGACGCTGCATTTAGCTGCGGCGGTGGCCAACGAGCTGGAAATTCGCGACGGCAAGCTGACCGGCCAGGTGCTGGGACAGATTGTCGATGCCCAATTTAAAGCCGATACCCTGAACGATCTTGCCGAGCGCTTTAATATTGCCCCGGAACAGACCGTGGCGATTGGCGATGGTGCCAACGATCTGCCGATGATTAAAACGGCGGCGCTGGGTATCGCCTATCATGCTAAACCTAAAGTGAATGAGCAGACGGAAATCATCATCCGCCATGCTGACCTGATGGGCGTGTTCTGCATCCTGACCGGCAGCCTGATTCACGAAGAGCGTTAACTGAGGATTTGATTTGGCCAAAGCGGCAAAACGCGCCTTCGTTTGTAACGAATGCGGCGCTGATTATCCGCGCTGGCAGGGGCAATGCAGCGCCTGCCATGCGTGGAACACCATCACCGAGGTGCGCATTGCCGCCTCGCCTGCGGCGGCGCGTAACGAGCGTCTGAGCGGTTATGCCGGCGGCAACGCGGGCGTGAGCCGCGTGCAGAAGCTTTCAGAGATCAGCCTCGAAGCCCTGCCGCGTTTCTCTACCAGTTTCAAAGAGTTCGATCGCGTATTGGGCGGCGGCGTGGTGCCGGGCAGCGCCATCTTGATTGGTGGTAATCCGGGCGCCGGTAAATCGACGCTGCTGCTGCAGGTCATGTGCAAGCTGGCGGAAGGGATGAAAACCCTGTACGTCACCGGCGAAGAATCACTGCAACAGGTGGCGATGCGCGCCCATCGTCTGGGATTACCCACCGAAAACCTCAACATGTTGTCGGAAACCAGCATCGAGCAGATCTGTCTGATCGCCGAGCAGGAGCAGCCGAAGCTGATGGTGATCGACTCGATCCAGGTGATGCACATGGCGGAGATCCAATCCTCGCCCGGCAGCGTGGCGCAGGTGCGTGAAACGGCGGCGTACCTGACGCGCTTCGCCAAAACGCGCGGCGTGGCGATCATTATGGTCGGTCACGTCACCAAAGACGGTTCGCTGGCCGGTCCGAAGGTGCTGGAACACTGTATCGACTGTTCGGTGATGCTGGATGGCGATGCCGATTCCCGTTTCCGTACCTTGCGCAGCCATAAAAACCGCTTTGGCGCGGTGAATGAGCTGGGCGTGTTTGCCATGACCGAACAAGGCATGCGCGAAGTCAGCAATCCTTCGGCCATCTTCCTGTCACGCGGTGATGAGATCACCTCGGGCAGTTCGGTAATGGTGCTGTGGGAAGGCACGCGTCCGCTGCTGGTCGAGATTCAGGCGCTGGTGGACCATTCGATGATGGGCAATCCACGCCGCGTCGCGGTTGGGCTGGAGCAGAATCGCCTGGCGATCCTGTTAGCGGTGCTGCATCGCCATGGCGGCTTGCAGATGGCGGATCAGGATGTGTTTGTTAACGTGGTCGGCGGCGTAAAAGTCACCGAAACCAGCGTCGATTTGGCGCTGCTGATGGCGATGGTATCGAGCTTCCGCGATCGTCCGCTGCCGCAGGATCTGGTTATCTTTGGCGAAGTGGGCCTTGCCGGCGAAATTCGCCCGGTGCCGAGCGGTCAGGAGCGGATTTCCGAAGCGGCGAAGCACGGTTTCAAGCGCGCCATCGTTCCGGCCGGTAATGCACCGAAGAAACCGGTAGAAGGGATGAAGGTGTACAGCGCGAAGAAGCTGGCGGATGCGTTAGCGATTCTGGATGAGTTGTAACGGGTTTCCCTCACCCTAGCCCTCTCCCAAAGGGAGAGGGAACCGATCGGCGATGTTTATCTTTTCTCCCTCTCCCTCTGGGAGAGGGCCGGGGTGAGGGCAACCGCACTCCATTTTATTCCACGCAGGAGGCACGCAATGTCATCATTTGACTACCTGAAAACAGCCATTCGCCAGCAAGGCCACACGCTGCAGCAGGTTGCCGACGCCAGCGGAATGACCAAAGGCTACTTAAGCCAGCTGCTCAACGCCAAAATCAAAAGCCCGAGCGCGCAGAAGCTGGAAGCGCTGCACCGTTTTCTTGGCCTGGAATTTCCGCGCCGTGATAAAACCGTTGGTGTGGTGTTCGGGAAATTTTATCCGCTGCATACCGGCCATATTTATCTGATCCAGCGCGCCTGCAGTCAGGTCGATGAACTGCATATCATCATGGGCCACGACAATCCGCGCGATCGTGAACTGTTTGAAAACAGCGCCATGTCGCAGCAACCGACCATCAGCGATCGACTACGCTGGTTGCTGCAAACCTTCAAATACCAGAAAAATATCCGCATCCATTCGTTTGACGAAGAGGGCATTGAACCTTATCCGCACGGCTGGGATGTGTGGAGCGGCGGCGTCAAAACCTTTCTGGCTGAGCAGGGCATTGAGCCGAATTGTGTCTACACCAGCGAAGAAGCCGATGCCGCGATGTATGAGCAGCACCTCGGCATTCCAGCGGTGGTGATCGATCCCAATCGATCCTTTATGAACATCAGCGGCGGCCAGATTCGTCAGGATCCATTCCGCTACTGGGAATATATTCCGACCGAAGTGAAGCCGTTCTTCGTGCGCACCGTGGCGGTGCTGGGCGGCGAGTCGAGCGGCAAATCAACGCTGGTAAACAAGCTGGCGAATATCTTCAACACCACCAGCGCATGGGAATATGGCCGCGATTATGTTTTCTCGCACCTCGGTGGCGACGAGATGGCGCTGCAATATTCCGACTACGACAAAATCGCGCTGGGCCAGGCGCAGTACATCGACTTCGCCGTGAAGTACGCCAGCAAAGTCGCCTTTATCGATACCGATTTCATCACCACGCAGGCGTTTTGCCTCAAGTATGAAGGACGCGAGCACCCGTTTGTGCAGGCGTTGATTGATGAGTACCGTTTCGACCTGGTGATTTTGCTGGAAAATAACGTGCCCTGGGTGGCGGATGGATTGCGCAGCCTCGGCAGTTCCATGGATCGCCGCGAGTTCCAGACCATGCTGATCACCATGCTGCGTGAAAACAATATCGAGTTTGTTCACGTCAAAGAAGATGACTACGACACGCGCTTCCTGCGCTGCGTCGAGTTAGTGAAGCAGATGCTGGGCAGTTGATTCAGCCATAAAAAAAGGCGCCATGCGGCGCCTTTTTCACAGCAAAAGCCTTACTTCGCCATACGCTTGTACTTGATACGTTTCGGCTCCAGCGCGTCGGCGCCGAGGGTACGTTTCTTGTACTCTTCGTACTCGGTAAAGTTACCTTCGAAGAACTCCACCTTGCCTTCATCTTGATAATCGATGATGTGGGTGGCGATACGGTCGAGGAACCAACGGTCATGCGAGATCACCATGGCACAGCCTGGGAATTCCAGCAGGGCGTTTTCCAGCGCGCGCAGGGTTTCGATGTCGAGGTCGTTGGTTGGTTCATCGAGCAGCAACAGGTTGCCGCCGACTTGCAGCAGCTTGGCGAGGTGCAGACGACCGCGCTCACCACCTGACAATTCACCCACGCGTTTGCCCTGATCGGTGCCTTTGAAGTTGAAGCGACCAACGTAAGCACGGCTTGGCATCTCGGTGTTGCCCACGCGCATAATATCCTGACCGCCAGACACTTCTTCAAACACGGTTTTGGAGTTGTCCATCGCGTCACGGAACTGATCAACCGATGCCAGCTTGACGGTTTCGCCCAGCTCGATGATGCCGGAATCCGGTTGCTCCTGACCTGACATCATGCGGAACAGCGTTGATTTACCCGCGCCGTTCGGACCGATGATGCCGACAATCGCACCTTTCGGTACCGAGAAGGTCAGATCGTCGATCAGCACGCGATCGCCATACGATTTCTTCAGGTTGGTCACTTCCAGCACTTTGTCGCCGAGGCGTGCGCCAGGTGGAATGAAGAGTTCGTTGGTTTCGTTACGCTTCTGGTAATCGGTGTTGTTCAGCTCTTCAAAGCGTGCCAGACGGGCTTTGCCCTTGGACTGACGGCCTTTCGCGCCTTGACGCACCCACTCCAGCTCTTTCTCGATAGATTTGCGACGCGCCGCTTCAGAAGACGCTTCCTGCGCCAGACGCTGATCTTTCTGCTCCAGCCAGGAAGAGTAGTTACCTTCCCACGGAATACCTTCGCCGCGGTCCAGCTCCAGAATCCAGCCAGCCACGTTATCCAGGAAGTAACGGTCGTGCGTGATCGCCACAACGGTGCCTTCGAAGTCGTGCAGGAAGCGCTCGAGCCACGCCACGGATTCGGCATCCAGGTGGTTGGTTGGTTCGTCGAGCAGCAGCATGTCTGGCTTTTCCAGCAGCAGACGGCACAGCGCCACGCGACGGCGCTCACCACCAGAAAGGGTCGCGATTTTGGCATCCCAGTCTGGCAGACGCATCGCATCAGCCGCACGGTTCAGTTGCGTATCGAGGTTGTGACCATCATGCGCCTGGATCACTTCTTCCAGACGACCCTGTTCAGCGGCCAGCTTGTCGAAATCCGCATCGGGATCGGCATACAGCGCATACACTTCGTCGAGACGCTTCAGCGCGCCAACCACTTCGGAAACTGCTTCTTCAACGGATTCACGCACGGTGTGCTCCGGGTTCAGCTGCGGTTCCTGCGGCAGATAACCCACGTTGATGCCCGGCTGCGGGCGTGCTTCCCCTTCAATATCGGTATCGATACCGGCCATGATGCGCAGCAGCGTCGATTTACCCGAGCCATTCAGGCCGAGTACACCGATTTTTGCTCCAGGGAAGAAGCTAAGAGAAATATTCTTCAGGATGTGACGCTTCGGCGGAACGACCTTGCCGACGCGATGCATGCTATAGACGAATTGAGCCACGTTGGATTGAGCCTTTTGGTCTGTGAGTTATGAACTTTAGGTACAGAAGTTTAGCTGTTTTCACCTTTTATTCATACCCGTCATACATCGGCTTGCTGCGGTCTTTATCGGTCACCATAAATGGCGACCCTACAACACATCTGCACGCTTTTGTAGGGTCGCCATTTATGGTGACCACATGCAATATCATCAACTTATGGCAAACGCAGCGGGATGTTTTGTTGCGCCAGCCAGCTCTTTAGCACCGGTTCGGGCGCGCTATCGCTGACCAGCAAATCAAAACGACGCAGTTCACCAATGCGCGCCGGCAGCACTTTGCCAAATTTACTGCTGTCCGCCACCAGCACGCGCTGACGTGCGCGTAGCATCGCGTGGTGCTTCATCGCCAGCTCGTTAATGTTGTAGCAGGTTGCGCCCTGTTCCTGATCGATGCCTGCCGCTGAAATAAACGCCAGCGTCGGGCAGAGATCGTCGAGGATCGAATGCGCGCCAATCGGCGTGAACAGCGCGTTGTCGGCGTGGAACTCGCCGCCGCTCAGGATCACATTGCAGGCCGGTTTCTCTTTCAGCGCCAGGAAAGTGTTCATCGCGCAACAGATGGCGGTGAACGGCAAGGTGTCAGGGATCGCATCCACGATGTAGGGCAGCGTGGTGCCGCAATCAAAAAACACCGTGTCATTTTCACTGATCAGATCCGCAGCAGCCTGCGCCAGGCGCTGCTTGCGTGCGGCGTTCTGACCGTGCTGATCGGAGATGAAGTAGTGCCCGGCGTGGCTTTTGGGATCGCTAACGATATAGCCGCCCAGCAGCACTACGGTTGAAGCCGGTTCGGTGAGATCGCGGCGGATAGTCATTTCCGACACGCCCAGCAGCTGCGCCGCGTCTTTCAGATGCAGTTTATCGGTGCGTTTCAGCGCCTGAGCCAACTTGTGAATACGTTCGTCGCGCCGGGTTTCCATGATCATCTCTGCGTAATTAATCCTGAAGTCGAAGTAGCCTGGTCAAAAATCACGATAAATCTCACATATTTTAATGATTTGCGACGTATTCAGCAGGCCAGTTTTCAATCATACCTGTAATGAGATCGGCCCGCAAACCTCACGCAGTGCCGCCAATGTGTTGCCCTCTAGCCGCTTCGCTCGCCGCCAGGTTGCCTGCCCAATGTTGTTGCGTTGTTAGAATAATAACATTCATTTCCATGAATGAATGGCTGTTTATCGGCTTTTTATCAGGATGTCGAGGTGTGAAATTTATCACATAATTAACTTTATTAACCTGATATTGTTATTTTAATAACATTATAAAGCTAAAAATTCACCGGGAGAAAACAATGGATATTGCGGTTATTGGGTCAAATATGGTGGACCTCATTACCTATACCAATCAGTTGCCGAAAGCGGGCGAAACGCTGGAAGCACCTGATTTTGCTATCGGCTGTGGTGGCAAAGGTGCTAATCAGGCCGTGGCGGCGGCGAAGATGGGCGCCAGCGTGATGATGGTGAGCAAAGTCGGCGACGATCTGTTTGCGCCGAATACCGTGGCCAATCTGCAACAGCAGGGCGTTGATACCCGTTTTGTCACCACCGCGCCAGGCACCTCCAGCGGCGTGGCACCGATCTTCGTTGACGATCAGTCGCAGAACCGCATTCTGATTATCAAAGGTGCCAACCAGCAGCTGAAACCGGCGGATATTGATGCCGCCGCCGAGGCGCTGAAAAGCTGCCAGCTGATCATTCTGCAACTGGAGATCCCACTGGAAACCGTTTACTACGCCATTGATTTTGCCCGTCAGCACCACATCAAAGTGATCCTCAATCCGGCACCGGCGGTAGCGGATCTCAATATCGAATACGCCTGCAAATGCGACTTTTTCATGCCGAATGAAACAGAGCTGGAGATCCTCACCGGCATGCCGGTCACCACCGATGAAGAGGTGAAACTGGCGGGGCAATCGCTGCTTAAACGTGGGCTGAAAAACCTGATCATCACGCTGGGCGGACGCGGTTCGCTGTGGATGTCCGGCGACGATGTGCATCAGGTTGCACCCACGGCGGTAAAAGCGGTGGACACCAGCGGCGCGGGCGATGCCTTTATCGGCTGCTTCGCCCACGAGCTGGTGAAAAGCGGCGATATTCCGGCCGCGATGGCGCAAGCCTCGGCTTATGCCGCCTGCAGCGTGACCGGTCGCGGCACGCAGCGCTCCTATCCCGACGCGGAAACCTTCCAGCGTTTTCTCAACGTTCACTGAGGTCGAGTTATGCAACCGAACATTGTTCAGCAATCTGATGGCTATCTGAATAAAACGCCGCTGTTCCAGTTCATTTTGCTCTCGTGCCTGTTCCCCTTGTGGGGCTGTGCGGCGAGTCTGAACGACATCCTGATCACCCAGTTCAAAAGCGTGTTCGCGTTAAGCGATTTCGCCAGCGCGCTGGTGCAGAGTGCGTTCTACGGCGGCTACTTCCTGATCGCCATTCCGGCCTCGCTGGTGATCCGCAAAGCCACCTATAAACTGGCGATTTTGCTGGGACTGGCGCTGTATATCGTGGGCTGCGTGTTGTTCTATCCCGCTTCGCACATGGCGACCTACACCATGTTCCTCGCGGCGATTTTCGCCATCGCTATCGGTTTGAGCTTCCTCGAAACCGCTGCCAATACCTATAGCTCGATGATTGGTCATCGCGATCACGCCACGCTGCGCCTCAATATCAGCCAGACGTTCTATCCGGTCGGTGCATTAATGGGGATCGTGCTGGGCAAATATCTGGTATTCCAGGAGGGCGACAGTCTGGAAAGTCAGCTGGCGGGCATGAACGCTGAACAGGCGCATGCGTTCCGTCTCACTATGCTCGAGCACACGCTGGAACCCTACAAATATCTGGTGATGGTTTTGGTGGTGGTGATGCTGCTGTTCCTGTTCACCCGCTATCCGCGCTGTAAGCCGGAAAGCAGTGAAAAATCCCTGCCGTCGCTCGGCGAGACCTTCCGCTATCTGGCGGCGAATCGTCACTTCAAACGCGGCATTGTGGCGCAGTTCCTGTATGTCGGCATGCAGGTGGCGGTGTGGTCGTTCACCATTCGTCTGGCGCTGACGCTTGGCGCGATCAATGAGCGTCATGCCTCTAACTTCATGATCTATAGCTTCATCGGTTTCTTTATCGGTAAATTTATCGCCAACTTCCTGATGACGCGCTTCCGTGCGGAGAAAGTGTTGATTGCCTACTCGTTGCTGGGTGTTCTCGCGCTGGCGTATGTGATGTTTGTGCCGAACTTTACTGCCGTGTATGCCGCGATCTTTGTCAGCGCGCTGTTTGGTCCATGCTGGGCGACGATCTATGCCGGTACGCTGGCGACTGTCGATAATAAATACACCGAAGTGGCGGGCGCGTTTATCGTGATGTCGATTGTCGGTGCCGCCTTTATTCCTGCGATTCAGGGCTTCGTCTCCGATCATCTGGGATCCATGCAGCTGGCGTTCGGCGTTTCGCTGCTGTGCTTCGCCTGGGTCGGTTACTTCTTCTGGGGCGAGCTGCGCCATAAAAAGCAGGCGGAAGCAGCGGGTCGTTTAGTCGAGGAGATGCCATGAAAACCCGTTTACCATTACGTCGTGAGCAGTTTCACGAAACGCCCGCCACGCTGCTGCGCAACGAGACGTTCCACGTCGAGCTGTTTCGCTATCCCGCCGGCGTGGAAGCGGTGCGCATCAGCAACCCACGCGGCACGGTGATCGTGCTGCCGTTTTACGGTCAGATGGTGTGGGACGCCAACTTTGACGGCCATTCGCTCACCATGGGCCACAGCTTTAAGCAGCCGCTGCCCGGCAGTTCGATCATTGATACCTACGGCTGCTTTGCTTTCCACTCTGGGCTGCTGGCTAACGGCTGCCCGGCAGAGGATGACGAACATTCGCTGCACGGCGAAATGGCCTGCGCGCGCATGGACAGCGCGTGGATGGTGCTGGAGGAGGATCGCGTGTCGCTGGAGGGCGAAACCGAGTATGTGAAGGGCTTCGGCCATCACTATCTTGCCGCACCGGCGGTGCGCCTTGAGGCCAATGCAGCGCGCCTGCACATTGAGATGAACGTCACCAACCTGGCGGGTGCGCCGATGCCGCTGCAGTATATGTGTCATCTGAACAGCGCCTGGCTGGATCAAGGCCGTTTCCAGCAGTCGATCCCGACCGATGCTTTCCAGTTGCGCAGCTCGATCCCGGCACACGTGAAGCCTACACCGCAGTGGCGCGCGTATACCGATCGGCTGGCGCGCGATCCGCAGGCGTTTCAGCAGCTGGAGCAACCTGAGATGTGCGATCCGGAGATCGTGTTCTTTGCGGACGATCTCCAGCAGTACGGCGATGAGATGCAGTTCGAACTGCACTCACCGCAGGGATTTGCCCTGATGACGCGCTTCTCCAGCCAGCAATTCCCGCACGCCACGCGCTGGATGCTGCACAACCGCGATCAGCAAGTCGCTGCCTATGTGCTGCCGTCGACCTGCCGCCCGGAAGGTTTCAAAGCTGCGCAGCGCGCCGGCACGCTGATTGAGCTGGCACCTGGCGAACAGCGCCATTTCAGCGTTGAAACCGGTATTTTGTAGGGGCGCCATTTATGGCGACCTGGTTTCCAGGTGCGCATGAATGCGCACCCTACGAAAATGATGCAACTAAATCGCCACCAACCCGCGCACGCCGTCAGCTTCCATTGCGGAGCCAGCACCGCGCTGCACGATCTCGCCGCGCGACATCACCAGATAGCTATCGGCCAGTTCGGCGGCGAAATCGTAAAACTGCTCGACGAGCAGAATCGCCATATCGCCGCGCTGCGCCAGCTGGCGGATCACCGCACCGATCTCCTTGATTACTGACGGCTGGATCCCTTCGGTCGGTTCATCGAGGATCAACAGCTTTGGTGAACAGGCGAGGGCGCGGCCAATCGCCAATTGCTGCTGTTGTCCGCCCGACAGATCGCCGCCGCGTCGTGCTTTCATCTCACGTAGCACCGGGAACAGTTGATAGATCTCCTCCGGCACCGCTTTGGCCTGTGCGCCAGAAAAACGCGCCAGCCCCATCAGCAGATTCTCTTCCACCGTCAGGCGCGGGAAAATTTCGCGCCCTTGCGGCACATAAGCGATACCCGCCTGCACGCGCTGGTGTGGCTTGCGGCTGTTGATCACGTTATCCTGCCAGCGAATCTCGCCGGACTTGGCCGGAATTAGCCCCATCAAACATTTCAGCAGCGTGGTTTTGCCCACGCCGTTGCGTCCCAGCAGGCAGGTAATTTCACCCGGTTTCGCCTCAAACGACAGCCCGCGCAGAATGTGGCTGCCGCCGTAATATTGATTCAGTTCCGCGACTTGCAGCATGTTAGCGCCCCAGATAAACGTCGATAACCCGATCGTCCGCCTGCACTTCGCGTAACGATCCCTCAGCCAAAACCTGGCCCTGATGCAGCACGGTGACGTGATCGGCAATGGTTTCAACAAAGCCCATGTCGTGCTCGACCACCATTAGCGAATGCTTACCGGCGAGGCTGCGAAACAGCTCGGCGGTGTACTCGGTTTCGGCGTCGGTCATGCCGGCCGCCGGTTCATCCAGCAGCAGCAGATGCGGGTCCTGCACCAGCAACATGCCGATCTCCAGAAACTGCTTCTGACCGTGCGACAGCAAACCGGCTTTGCGCTGGCGTTCACCGCCCAGCCGCAGCAGTTTCAGCACCTCATCAATGCGATCCTGCTGCTCGCCGTTCAGCCGCGCATGCAGGCTGGCCCACACCGATTTGTCATTTTTCAGCGCGATTTCCAGATTCTCAAACACCGTCAGCGCTTCGAAAACCGTGGGTTTCTGGAACTTGCGTCCAATACCGGCACGCGCGATCTCCACCGGCGACATTTTGCTGAGATCGGTATCCTGGTCGTAGATCACCTGGCCATTATCCGGCCGGGTTTTACCGGTGATCACATCCATCAGCGTGGTTTTTCCCGCGCCGTTGGGGCCGATCACGCAGCGCAATTCGCCGACGCCGATCTTCAGCGAGAGATCGGTTAGCGCGCGGAAACCGTCGAATGACACGTTGATCTTCTCCAGCTGCAATACTGGATCGGTTTGTTCACGATGACGATCCGAGGGATGAGGTTGGGTAAACAGGTGTTCAGTCATCACGCCTCCGGCGCAGCAGGCCAATCACGCCACGCGGCAGGAACAGCGTGACCAGGATAAACATCAGGCCAAGGAAGAACAGCCAATATTCCGGGAAGGCGACGGTAAACCAGCTTTTGGCCCCGTTGACAATGGCGGCACCGAGCAACGGACCAATCAAGGTGCCGCGTCCGCCCAGCGCCACCCAAATCGCCGCTTCAATCGAGTTGGTCGGTGACATTTCACTGGGATTGATAATGCCGACCTGCGGCACATAGAGCGCGCCCGCCAGCCCGCACAGCACCGCCGAAAGCGTCCAGACAAACAGCTTGAAGCCTTTAGGATCGTAACCGACGAACATCAGGCGGTTCTCCGCATCGCGCACGGCGGTCAGCACACGGCCAAACTTGCTGCGTGCCAGCGCGAAGCCAATGCCGAGGCTTACCAGCAACAGCAGCACCGTGGCGACAAACAGCCCGATGCGCGTGCCGGTCGCGGTGACGTTAAAGCCAAGCAGCGTGGTAAAGCCGGTAAAACCGTTATTGCCGCCGAAGCCGGTTTCGTTGCGGAAAAACAGCAGCATGCCGGCGTAGGTTAGCGCCTGCGTCATGATCGAGAAGTAGACGCCTTTGATTTTCGAGCGGAAGGCGAAGAAGCCAAACACCAGCGCCAGCAAACCCGGCACCAGCATGATCAGGCACAGCGCCCAGGCAAAATGTTGCGTGCCCGCCCAGAACCACGGCAGTTCGTTCCATGAAAGGAAGGACATAAACGCGGGCAAGCCGTCGCCGGATGCCTGACGCATCAAATACATGCCCATCGCATAGCCGCCAAGCGCGAAGAACAGGCCGTGACCCAGCGACAGCAGCCCAGCGTATCCCCACACCAAATCGAGCGCTACCGCGACCACGGCGTAACAGAGAATCTTGCCGACCAGCGTCAGCGTGTAGGTGGAGATCGCCAGCGGATGCGTGGCGGGCAGCAGGGCGCAGAACGGCAGCACCAACAGCAGCGCGGCGATCACCACGCCAAGGCTGATGGTCAGGCGCGGCGCTTTGCGCGCGATGGTTAACGTCATTGGCTGGCTCATCAGTCAATCACCCTCCCTTTGAAGGCAAACAGGCCCTGCGGACGTTTCTGGATAAACAGCACGATCAGCACGAGGATGAGGATTTTGCCGAGCACTGCGCCAATCTGCGGCTCCAGCACTTTGTTAAGAATGCCGAGGCCAAAGGCGGCGACCACGGTGCCCGCCAACTGTCCGACGCCGCCCAGCACCACCACGAGGAAGGAGTCGATGATGTAGCCCTGACCGAGCTCCGGCCCGACGTTGCCAAGCTGCGACAGCGCCACGCCGCCGAGTCCGGCAATGCCAGAACCGAGGCCAAACGCCAGCATATCGATGCGTCCGGTCGGCACGCCGCAGCAATCCGCCATCGCGCGGTTCTGCGTTACGGCGCGCACGCTAAGGCCGAGACGGGTTTTATTCAGCAGCAGCCAGGTGAGGCCCAGTACGGCAAATACGAACAGGATCACCGCGATACGGTTGTAAGGCAGCACCAGATTGGGCAACAGCTGCAACCCGCCGGAGAGCCAGCCTGGGTTCGCCACTTCCAGGTTCTGCGCGCCAAACAGCATGCGCACCAGCTGAATCAGCATCAGGCTGATGCCCCAGGTCGCGAGCAGCGTTTCCAGCGGGCGTCCGTACAAGTGGCGGATGATGGTGCGTTCCAGCAGCATGCCCATGCAGGCGGTGACCAGAAACGCCACCGGCAGCGCCAGCAGCGGATACCACGCCAGCCACTGCGGTGCGAACTGCTGGAACAGGCTTTGCACAAACCAGGTCGCATAAGCGCCCAGCATCAGCATTTCGCCGTGCGCCATATTGATCACGCCGAGCAGGCCGTAGGTGATGGCGAGGCCCAGCGCCGCTAATAACAAGATCGAACCCAGCGACAGGCCGGTAAACGCCTGACCGAGCAGATCGCCCCACATCAGGCGCTGTTTAATCTGCTTCAAGCTGGCAGCGGCGGCGTCACGCACGCTGGCATCGGGTTCATTGCTGGCCTGAGTTAAGCGCGTGAGGCTGGCCTGCATGTTGGGATCGCTGGATTCGCCGAGCAGTTTGACGGCTTTGAGGCGCAGCGCGGCATCCGGGCTGGCGAGTTGCAGATTGGCCGCTGCCATGAGCAGTACGTCGTGCACTTTCGCGTCTTTTTCCAGCGTGAGCCGCTGCTCAATCAGCGGCAGCATATCGGCGACGCCATCGTTTTGCAGTTGTTGTGCGGCACGTAAACGGATCGCGGCATCGTCACTCACCAGTTGGTGGGCGGCGAGGGCGCTGGCGATCAGCATGCGCAGGCGGTTATTCATAAACAGCTTTTTGGTGTCGCCGTCGGGTTGTTGCACGCTGTCGAGCGGCTGCAGTGTCTCGCCCTGTTTGCTGAACGGCTGCTGTTTTTGGTCGATGACCACGGTTTCATTGCGCAGCGCCTGCAGCAGCGGCAGGCGATTAGCCTGCGGTGCGGCGGCCCACTGCTGGAGCAGCTTGGCTTGTTGCGTGCGGCTGGCGGCCGCGAAGTCTGCGCCATCGCCCGCCTGGGCGAGCCAGGGCAGCAGTAACAGCAGACAGCAGAGATAACGGCGGATTGTCATGGTTCTGGCCCTATTGGAAAGGTGCGGGCTGATGCCCTCACCCTAACCCTCTCCCACGGGGAGAGGGGACTGATCGAGCGAGCTTACATATTGCAGCGTCTCCCTCTCCCTGCGGGAGAGGGCCGGGGGGGGGGGATCAAACCGCACCTCACCCAAAAAAATTACTGCGTTGATTTCACCGGATGATCAGGCTTCTTATCGTTACCCGCGATGTACGGGCTCCACGGCTGGGCGCGCACTGGTTGCTGGGTCTGCCACACCACGTTGAACTGACCGTTCTCTTCCACTTCGCCAATCATCACTGGCTTATGCAGATGGTGGTTAGTTTTATCCATGGTCAGCGTGAAACCGTCTGGCGCTTTGAAGGTTTGTCCCGCCATCGCTGCGCGCACTTTATCCACATCGGTGGTGCCTGCTTTCTCTACCGCCTGCGCCCACATGTGCAGGCCAACATAGGTCGCTTCCATCGGGTCGTTGGTCACCACGGTGTTAGCGTTCGGCAGGTTGTGCGCCTTAGCGTAAGCGCGGTAATCCGCGACGAATTTGGCGTTGGTTGGGTTATCCACCGACTCGAAGTAGTTCCACGCCGCTAACTGTCCGACCAGCGGTTTGGTATCGATGCCGCGCAGCTCTTCCTCGCCGACCGAGAAGGCGATCACTGGAATATCCGTGGCTTTGATGCCCTGGTTGGCCAGCTCTTTGTAGAACGGCACGTTGGAGTCGCCGTTGATGGTGGAGATCACTGCGGTTTTGCCACCGGCAGAGAACTTCTTAATGTTGGAGACGATGGTCTGATAATCGCTGTAACCAAACGGCGTATAGACCTCTTCGATGTCTTTATCCTGTACGCCTTTGGTGTGCAGGAAGGCGCGCAGAATCTTGTTGGTGGTGCGCGGATAGACGTAGTCGGTGCCCAGCAGGAAGAAGCGTTTGGCGCCCCCGCCTTCTTCGCTCATCAGGTATTCCACCGCCGGAATCGCCTGCTGGTTCGGCGCGGCGCCGGTGTAGAATACGTTCGGTGACATCTCTTCGCCTTCGTACTGCACCGGATAGAACAGCAGGCCGTTTAGCTCCTCAAACACCGGCAGCACCGATTTACGCGATACCGAAGTCCAGCAGCCAAACACCGCCGCCACTTTGTCCTGGGTCAGCAGCTGGCGCGCTTTCTCAGCGAACAGCGGCCAGTTGGAGGCCGGATCGACCACCACCGGTTCCAGCTTTTTGCCCAGCACGCCGCCTTTGGCGTTGATCTCATCGATAGTCATCAGCGCCACATCCTTCAGCGGCGTTTCGGAGATCGCCATGGTGCCGGAGAGCGAGGACATAATGCCGACCTTGATGGTGTCAGCAGCCTGCGCCGCAAAGGCAAAGCCCATGCTGGCCACAGAGGCAGAGAGCGCGAAAGCCTTGAGCAACGAACGTCTTTTCATCAGTAAACCCCTCACGATGTTTGTATTGTTATTCAATGGGTTGAAGTCGAGCCTGCTGTAACATATGCAATGTGATCTTTCTGACCTCTGCCTTACTGACGGCGATGTGGTCGGTTAAAATGCGCTGCGCCTCCTCGGTTTGTTGCTGGAAAATCGCCCGTAAAATCTGGGCGTGCTCGCGGTATGTCGCCTCCATTCGGTCGTCACGGGTAAAATCGAGACGGCGAATGATGCGGATTTTTTCGGTCAGTTCGGCGTGGATGCGCGCCATCTCCTGATTGCCAGCGGCGGCCACCAGCGCCATGTGAAAAGCTTCATCCTGCGCCGAAACCGCTTTGCCATCGGCCAGCAGCGGCGCATCGATCCAGAAGCTTTTCAGCGCGGTCAGCATGTCAATGCACTGCGGTGCGGGCAGCGCGCACAGGCGGCGCACCGCTTCGCACTCCAGCACGGTACGGAAGTCGTACAGCTCTTCGAAATATTCGAAGTCGAACGGCTTCACCTGCCAGCCGCTGCGGAACCACACTTCGACGTAGCCCTCGCGCTCCAGCCAGAACAGCGCCTGACGCACCGGCGTGCGGCTCACTTCCAGCCGATCGGCGATTTCGTTTTCGCTGAAGCGGTCGCCCGGCATCAGTCGAAACTCAAAAATGTCCTGCTTCAGCGCCTGGTAAACCTTCTCGGCCAGCGCTTCCGGACGACCTTTGCTACGAGGGCTTGTGTTCATGCCAACTCCTTATTCCAGCCACAGCAGGGCATCGCCCGGACTCACCGGACGTCCTGCCTGGCAGGCAATGCGTTTCACCGTGCCCGCCTGCGGCGCGACAATCGCCAGTTCCATTTTCATCGCTTCTACGATGATCAGCGTTTGACCGGCTTCCACCGCGTCGCCCGGCTGCACCAGCACTTTCCAGATGTTGCCGTTCATATCGGCGCACACCGCCAGCGCATCGTCATCGGCTTCAGCCACCACCAGGGTCTCTTCGCTGGTGAGCGGCGCGTTCTGCTCTTCCTGTGCCCACAGCGTCACTTCCTGTTCGAAGGCGGCGGACTGACGCTGACGGAAATCGCTGATCGACGCGGCGTTTTCGGCGAGGAATTGATGATGGGCGGCAAAGTCGAATACCGTTTCTTCGATGCGCACCGTGGCGCGGCCTTCGCGGAAGTCATCGCGCAGCTGCGTCAGTTCATCTTCGGTGACCGGGTAGAAGCGCACCTGATCGAAGAAGTGCAGCAGCCACGGCTCGTCGGCGGCGAATTGATCGTTTTTGAGGAACTTGTTCCAGATTGGCAGCGTGCGGCCTACCAGCTGATAGCCGCCAGGTGAATCCATGCCGTAGATGCACATGTACATGCCGCCAATGCCAACCGTGCCTTCGGCGGTAAAGGTGCGCGCCGGGCTGTATTTGGAGCTCAGCAGACGATGGCGTGGATCGATCGGCACCGCACACGGCGCGCCGAGATAGACATCGCCGAGACCGAGAATCAGATAGCTGGCATCGAAAATGGTGTCGCGCACCGCTTCGCGGCTCTCTAAACCATTAATACGCTGGATGAAATCGACGTTGTTTGGCAGCCACGGCGCGCTGGCACGCACGGTTTCTTGATAGCGTTCGACCGCGCCGAGGGTAGCGCTGTCTTCGAAGGCCATCGGCATCCAGACAATGCGCGACGGCACTTTCAGCTGGCTGACATCGCCGAGCCCGGCTTCCAGTTCCAGCAGCAGCTGCATCAGCTGTTTCTGGCTGAGAATCAAGCTGTCGTAGCGCACCTGCAAAGAGCGCACGCCCGGCGACAACTCTTCCACGCCCGGCACCGCGCGTTCACGCAGCGCATTCATCAGCAGATGCACGCGTAGACGCAGCGCCAGATCCAGCACGTTGTCGCCGTACTCAATCAGCACATATTTATCGCCCGCCTGGCGATAAACCGCCGCTGGCGTGGTTGCCGTGGCAGGGAGCGCCGCCAGCAAGGTGGCGGAACCGATATCGCTGGCCGCTAAAGAGGGCACTTCGAAGGCTGGCGCGTGGCTGCTGCGCAGGGTGGCCACGCTGTGCGCCTGGGCTTTTTCCAGCGCCACCGCTTCGTCAGCGCTGATCGGGTGGAAGCGGATTTTATCGCCCGGTTTCACCTGGCCGACTTTCCACAGCTCGGCTTTGGCGATGGTCACCGGGCAGACGAAGCCGCCGAGGCTTGGGCCGTCGTGCGTCAGGATCACCGGGAAGTCGCCGGTGAAGTTCACCGCGCCGATGGCGTATTCGCAGTCGTGCACGTTGGAGGGATGCAGGCCGGCTTCGCCACCGTTGGCGCGCGTCCACGTCGGTTTCGGGCCCACCAAACGCACGCCGAGGCGGTTGGAGTTGTAATGCCCCTGCCAGTCGCTGGCAAAGAACTCATCAAT
>NZ_DALYOQ010000078.1:21871-24327 GCF_031974595.1 Pantoea sp. CTOTU46764
GCCGATGCGCCATTCGGTGCCGTAATGCGGCACCAGCGCATGATCGAGCGCCTGCGGTGCGCTGACCGGCGCGGGCGTGGTGCAGGCCGCGAGCTGCGGCTGGGAGATCGGCAGCATGTCGGCAACGCGCAAGGTGCGTCCGGCGTGGCCGCCAAACTGACCGAGCGAGAAGGTGGATCGACTGCCGAGATATTCCGGCACATCGAACCCGTTGCGCACCGCTAAGTAGGTGCGACAGCCGCTCTGCGCGCGGCCCAACGTCAGCGTTTGTCCTGCTTTGACGCTGACGGGCTGCCAGTACGCAATGCTTTCGCCATCGACGTCGGCTGGGCAATCGGCGCCAGTTAAGGCGATGATGGCATCGCTGTGGAAGCGCAGCGTGGGGCCTTGCAGAGTGAATTCCAGACCAGCGGCGCTGTCGTGGTTGCCGACAATGCGGTTGGCGAGGCGGAAGGCGAAATCGTCCATTGGACCGGACGGCGGCACGCCAATATCCCAGTAGCCGAGGCGGCCAGGGAAATCCTGAATGCTGCTGAAGGTGCCGGGTTGCAGCACTTCAATCACGCTGGCGGCGGGCGTGAAGCTATCAAGGAAGCGCGTCCACACGTTGCCGCTGCGGAAGGCGTCGGTGGCGACGATCTGGCGCAGATAATCGAGGTTGGTGGCGATGCCATGCAGTTGCGTGGCGGCCAGCGCCTGCTGCATCTTTTCCAGTGCCGCTTCGCGCGTGTCGGCATGCACGATTAGCTTGGCGACCATCGGATCGTAATACGCCGAGACTTCGGTGCCGGTATCGATCCAGCCATCGACGCGCACATCATCCGGTAAACAGACGCCGGTCAACACGCCCGGACTTGGCTGGAAGTTTTTCAGCGGATCTTCAGCGTAGATACGTACTTCAATCGATGCGCCTTGCGGAGCCTGTTGCAGGCGCGCCCAGTCGATGGCATCGCCCGCAGCCACTTTCAGCATGCACTCAACCAGGTCGAGGCCGGTGACGCACTCGGTGACTGGATGCTCAACCTGCAGGCGGGTGTTCACTTCGAGGAAGTAGAAGGCGTCCTGTTCGGCGTCGTAGATATATTCCACCGTTCCGGCGCTGCGATAATTCACCAGTTCGCCTAGGCGAACGGCGGAAGAGAGCAAGGCTTCACGCGTCGCCTGCGGCAGATTCGGTGCCGGCGTCTCTTCCACTACTTTTTGGTTGCGGCGCTGCAGCGAGCAGTCGCGTTCGCCGAGCGCGATCACTTTGCCGCTGCCGTCGCCAAAAATCTGTACTTCAACGTGGCGCGCGCGGTCGATGCAGCGTTCTAAAAACACGCCCGCATCACTGAAGAACTGCTCGCCCAGACGGCGCACGCTTTCCCACGCATTGCCCAGCGCATCGGCGTCGGCGCAGCGCGTCAGGCCAATGCCGCCGCCGCCCGCGGTGCTTTTCAGCATCACCGGATAACCGATGGTGTCGGCGGCGCTCAAGGCTTCATCCAGCGAACTCAGCAGCGGCGTGCCCGGTGTCATCGGCACGCCCGCGCTGGCGGCTAACTCACGCGCGCGGTGTTTCAGGCCAAATTCGCCAATCTGCTGCGCGGTCGGGCCGACAAAGGCGATGCCAGCTTTTTCACAGGCATCGGCAAACGGCAGGCTTTCTGACAGGAAACCGTAGCCCGGCCAGATGGCTTCCGCGCCGGTTTCCTGTGCGGCGGCGAGGATTTTATCGATGCGTAAATAGCTGTCGCTGGCTTTGTCGCCGCCGAGGGCGATGGCGACATCAGCGTCTTTGACGTGGCGCGCGTTGCGATCGGCATCGGAATAGACGGCAACGCTTTTCACGCCGAGGCGTTTTAAGGTGCGGATGGCGCGGCAGGCGATTTCGCCACGGTTAGCAATCAGAACGGTGCTGAACATGCTTATTTACTCCCCTGAGAAGCCAGCCAGTTGCGCCAGCCGCCAAATTCGGTAATTTCCAGCGCCTGCGACAGCACGGCCGGTTCACAGATAAAGCCTTTGACGATGCGTCCGTCGGCCAGCGTCAGCGAGCCAATGCCGAGCGGGGCCGGGATTTCCGCCACGAACTCGCCAAAGCGCGCCAGCGGGATATCCCACAGTTCCACGGTGATCGCCGCACCGCTTTCACCACGCAGCAGGCCCGGCTTCTTAATCGGGCCATCGAGCAGGGCGAACAGGCGGTAATTGCTGGCGGTTTGCGTCTCTTCGACTAACACCGCCTGGCGTGTAGTGAGCTGGAAGTTGAGCGGCATGCCGGTGAGGTGCGCGCCCACCACCGCCACGCGGACGTGATCGGCGGACACTGGCAATGCGCTTTGCTGAGCAGGCTGCGCTTTGCCGGTGGCGCCGAGCGGCAGCGCCATCTGCTGTTGCCAGCGCACACCAAAACCGGCCAGCGCGCGATCCTGCCAGGCAGGCGCAATCAGCGTGATGCCGGCGGGCAAACCATC